>NZ_VRVA01000089.1:0-23094 GCF_008039945.1 Methylobacterium sp. WL64 | reverse complement strand
CGTAGTGACGGTTGGCCGTCTCGTACTCCACGTGCGCGGTCGAGATCGTGATCCCGCGCGCCTTCTCCTCCGGCGCCTTGTCGATCTGGTCGTAGGCCGTGAACGTCGCACCGCCCGTCTCAGCCAGGACCTTCGTGATCGCCGCCGTCAGCGACGTCTTGCCGTGATCGACGTGACCGATCGTGCCGATGTTGCAGTGCGGCTTGGTGCGAGCGAACTTTTCCTTGCCCATGATTCCCATTCCTGCGGCGGGGACCACGCTGTTCCCCGGATCCTGGACGGCCGCCCCGAACGCGGAAGCGGGGCGAAAAACGCGGTTCGCTTAGAGGGTCGGCCGCTTGCGATCAAGGTCCGGCGCGCACGGGACCCTCGGGAAGACGACGTCTGTCAAGCGCCGAACCGCCACATTGGGCGGCGTGAATATTGATGCCCACCACTTCCGGTGGACACTTTCGAGACACAGTGTGGCCCGCAGGGCATAGCGGACCTGAAGCAGCCGAGCTTAAGTGGGGACAACCACTGGTCACCCGGGTTCCGCGAACATGATGAAGAAGCTCCTCCTCGCCAGCGCTGCCATGGCCCTGGTCTCGACGGCCGCCGTCGCCGCCGACCTGCCGCGCCGCGCCGCGCCGCCTCCGGTCTTCACCCCGGTGCCGGTCTTCACCTGGACGGGCTTCTACGCGGGTCTCGAGTCCGCCTACACCTTCACCGACAACCAGCGCATCACCACCGTCGGCGTCCTGCCGGGCAACGCCAACAACGTGGCGCTCGGCCGCCGGCCGCTCCTGACCTCGACCTCGCAGGACGGCTTCGCCAACATCGGCGGCACCGCCGGCTACAACTATCAGTTCACGCCGGGCTCCGGCATCGTCGTCGGTGTCGCCAACAGCATCGACTGGACCGACATCACCAAGAACCGTGTCGTCCTCGGCACCGGCAACGTCGCGGGCGGCCCGCCGAACATCAGCCAGTTCCGCCAGAGCCTCGACTGGCTCGGCACCCTCACGGGCCGCGTCGGCTACGCGTTCGACCGGGTCATGGTCTACGGCATGGGCGGTCTCGCCTACGGCAACGTGTTCCACGACGCGAACTTCTACACCCCGGGCGGCGCCCTGCAGTTCGCCGGCCGCTACGACGACTTCAAGACCGGCTTCGCCTACGGCGGCGGCATCGAGTTCGCCATCCCGACCGACAGCTTCCTGAACACCTTCGCGGTCGGCAAGTACTTCGGCATCAAGTACGACGCCGTGACCATCAAGGCCGAGTACCTGCACTACGATCTCGGCAGCCAGAGCGTGCTCGTCGGCGCCATCCCGGGCGTCGGTACCGGCTCGTACATCTCGCGCTTCCGGACCGAGGGCAGCATCGTCCGCGCCGGCTTCAACTACAAGTTCGGCGGCTTCTAGGACTTCGCCACAGACACCGGCCCGGGAGCGATCCTCCCGGGCCATCCTTCGAGGGCGCGTGCCGGGACCGGTGCGCGCCCTTTTTCGTTGTGTTGTGGTCGGTTGCTTGCTGAGTACGCGAGAGCCGTGCCCGACCGCGTTGGGTCGGGCACGGCTCTCGGCTCTTGGTTTGACGCGCTCTCCGACGAACCGGAGCCACTTCGTCGAAGAGCGCTTTAGCGGGCGCGCAGATGCGCGATCAGCCGGGCCGCCGCCTCTTGCGGCGCGCCCGTGTTGAGGATGGAGAGGTCGGCCGAGACCCGGACCTCGCGGGCCAGGCGCGCGGCGACGTCCCCGTCCTCCGGCCGGCCCCGGGCCGCGATCCGGCGTGCCAGGACCTCGGCAGGCGCCGTGACCTCGACCACGCTGACCGGCAGGCCGCTGCCCCGGGCCTCCTCGACGATCCGGCGGGAGACGTTGCAGACCACAACGCGATCGCCGCGCGCGCATTCGGCGGCCTGCGCCGGGATCGCGTAGCCCAGGCCGTGCGCCCGCCAGTGCAGCGTGAACACGCCAGCCGCACAGCCCCGTGCGAAGGCGGCCTTGTCGATCTCGTCGTTGTCCTCGTCGCCCGACGGCGGCCGGGTCACCAAGCGGCGCGGGAAGACGTAGCGCGGGTCGCCCGCCAACTCCGCCCGGGCGAGCCGGATCAGCGTATCCTTGCCGGCCCCGCTCGGGCCGACCACCAGGACCAGGCAGCCCGCCATCAGGCGACCCGCCGGCCGGTGCGCCAGACCTCGCGGACCACTGGAACCCCTTCGGCGCGCTGGACCCGCACGAGGTCGGCCCGCAGGCCGGGCGTCAGGGCGCCGCGGTCGGTCAAGCCGGTGGCGCGGGCGGGGTTGGCCGTGACGGTGGCCAGCGCCTGCGGCAGCGAGATCCCGGGCGCCTGCTCGGGCAGCAGGAACGCGGCCATCAGCAGGCTCGCGGGCACGTAATCCGACGACAGGATGTCGAGGTGGCCGGCCTCGGCCAACGCCAGGGCGGCGACGTTGCCGGAATGCGACCCGCCGCGGATCAGGTTCGGCGCGCCCATCATCACGGTGATCCCCCGCCCGTGCGCGGCCTCGGCCGCCTCCAGGGTGGTCGGGAACTCGGCGAGCGCCACCCCCTCCCCGGCCGCGAGTTCCACATCGGCCAGGGTCGTGTCGTCGTGGCTCGCCAGGGGTATGCCCATGTCTTTCGCGAACTGGACCAGGGCCGGGCGGTTGCGGCCGTTGAGGGCCTTGCCCTCCCGGATCTTGCGCTCGGTGTTGAGCCGGATCTCCTCCAGGGTCCGGCCGCCCCGCGTGGCGTAGGTGTAGTACTTCTCCATGTCGCGGAACTGGCGCTGGCCCGGGGTGTGGTCCATCAGCGAGATCAGGCCGATCGTGTACTGCGCCTTGAACTCGGCCACCGTGTCGAGGACGTCCGCCGAGGGCAGCTCGCAGCGCAGATGCGTGAAGTGCTCGGCCCGGAACAGGTTGCCGGCCCGCGCGGTCTCGATCGCGGCGGCCAGCTGTTTCAGCTCGGAGCCGAGGCCGCTGCCGTCGGGGTCGCTGCCGGCGCGCAGGGAATCGAACACCGTGGTGATGCCCGAGGCGGTGATCTGCGCGTCGTAGGCCAGCACCGCACCGAGCGGATGCCAGCGGACCTTGGGCCGGGGCGCGAAGTGGCTCTCGAGGTGGTCTGTGTGCAGCTCGATCAGCCCGGGGATCAGGTGGTCGCCGCCGAGGTCGAGGCCGCGCTCGGGCGCGCGCCCGGTGCCGATCTCCGCGATCAGGCCGTCGGCCACGGCGAGCCAGCCGTGCTCGACGCGGTCCGGCAGGACCAGGCGCGCGTTCTCGAGAATCAGGTCGCTCATCGGTTCTCCTCAGGCCGCCCGGGCTTGCGCGAAGCGGGTCACGTCGACGATTCGCGTCGCCACGGCATCACGCATCTCGCCGTCGTGGAAGATGCCGAGCACGCCGGCCCCCGCGGCCAGCTTCTCGCGGACCAGCTCGGCGACCACGGCGCGGTTGCTGGCGTCGAGGGACGCGGTGGGCTCGTCGAGCAGCAGCAGCGGCCGGTCGGCGATCAGCCCCCGGGCGATGTTGACGCGCTGCTGCTCGCCCCCCGAGAAGGTTGCGGGCGGCAGGCCCCACAGCCGGTCGGGCAGGTTCAGCCGGGCGAGCAGGGTCTTGGCCCGCGCGCGGGCTTCGTCCTCGGACAATCCGCCCTCGCGGCCGGCGGCCTCGACCACGTCGAGGGCCGAGACCCGCGGGATCACCCGCAAGAACTGCGACACGTACGCGATGACCCGGGCACGCAGCGACAGGATGGTGCGCGGGTCGGCCCGGACCACGTCGATCGCGGCGCCGCCGTCGCGGACCAGGATCGTGCCGGCATCGCAGCGGTAATTGCCGTAGGCCATCTTCAGGAGCGAGGACTTGCCGGCGCCCGAGGGTCCGCCGAGCACCACGCACTCGCCCGGCGCCACCGCGAGGCTCACGCCGCCCACCACCGGGAGCACCACGCCGCCGCGCAGGTGCAGGGTGAAGCTCTTGGCGACGTCCTGGAAGGTCAGAAGCGCGGTCATGCGGCGAGCACCGAGGAGACGAGGAGCTGGGTGTAGGCGTGCTCGGGGTCGTCGAGCACGCGGTCGGTCAACCCGGTCTCGATCACCCGGCCGGCCCGCATCACGGCGATCCGGTGGGAGAGCAGGCGCGCCACCGCGAGATCGTGGGTGACGATGATCACCGCCAGACCGAGCTCGGCCGAGAGCCGCCGGATCAGGTCGAGGAGCCGGGCCTGGACCGAGACGTCGAGCCCCGAGGTCGGCTCGTCCATCAGCACCAGCCGGGGGCCGGTGACGAGGTTGCGGGCGATCTGCAGGCGCTGGCGCATGCCCCCGGAGAACTGGCTCGGCGGGTCGTCCACGCGGGCCGCCTCGATCTCGACGCGGCCGAGCCAGTCGAGCGCCTGGCCGCGGATCCGGCCGTAATGGCGCTCGCCCATGCCCATCAGCCGCTCGCCGACATTGCCGCCGGCCGAGACCGCCATGCGCAGGCCCTGGCGGGCGTCCTGCCGGACGAAGCCCCAGTCGGTACGCATCAGCCGGCGCAGTTCGGCGGGGCCGAGGTCGGCGAGGGTACGGCTCTGCCCGTCGCGCATCCGGTAGCGGACACAGCCGGAATCCGGCGCCAGCTCGCCCGCCAGCAGGGACAGGAGCGTCGACTTGCCGGAGCCGGATTCGCCCACGATGGCGAGCACCTCGCCCTCGGTGACGTCGAGATCGACCCCCGCGCAGGCGAGCCGCGCCCCGTAGGCCTTGGTCAGGCCGTGGGCGGAAAGCAGCGGCGTGCTCATCGGGCGGCCTCCGCGACGCGGGTCTCGCAGATGTCGGTGTCCGAGCAGACGTACATCCGCCCCCCCGTGTCGTCGGTGACCACCTCGTCGAGGTAGTGGCCGCGGGCGCCGCACAGCGCGCAGGGCTCGGTGAATTCCTGGATCCGGAACGGATGGTCCTCGAAGTCGAGGCTGCGCACCGCGGTGTAGGGCGGCACCGCGTAGATGCGCCGCTCGCGCCCCGCCCCGAACAGCTGGAGCGCCGGGCAATCGTCCATCTTGGGGTTGTCGAATTTCGGCGTCGGCGAGGGGTCCATCACGTAGCGGCCGGCCACCTCCACCGGGTAGGCGTAGGTGGTGGCGATGTGGCCGTGGCGGCTGATGTCCTCGTAGAGCTTGACGTGCATGGCCCCGTACTCGGCAAGGGCGTGGAGCTGGCGCGTCTCGGTCTCGCGCGGTTCGAGGAAGCGCAGGGGCTCGGGGATCGGCACCTGGTAGACCAGCGTCTGCCCCTCGGAGAGCGGCGTCTCCGGAATGCGGTGGCGGGTCTGGATGATCGTCGCCTCGGTGGTGCGCGTGGTGGTGGCGACTCCCGAGGTCCGGGCGAAGAAACGCCGGATCGAGACGGCGTTGGTGGTGTCGTCGGCGCCCTGGTCGATCACCTTGAGCACGTCGGCCCGCCCCAGGATCGCGGCCGTGACCTGTACGCCGCCGGTGCCCCAGCCATAGGGCATCGGCATCTCGCGCGAGGCGAACGGCACCTGGTAGCCCGGCACCGCGATGGCCTTGAGGATGGCCCGGCGGATCATCCGCTTCGTGCCCTCGTCCAGGTAGGCGAAGTTGTAGCCGGCGTCCGATCGGCTCGGTTCGGGCATCGCTGTCGCGCTCATTCGGCCGCCTCCTGCATGCTGTCTGAGTCTCGGAAGAACTCGGCGCGCAGGCGCCGGACCAGCTCCAGCTCCGCCTGGAAATCGACGTAGTGGGGCAGCTTCAGGTGCTCGACGAAGCCGGTCGCCTGCAGGCTGTCGCAATGGGCGAGGACGAATTCCTGGTCCTGGGCGGGGCTCGCCACCGGCTCGCCGAGTTCCTCCGCCCGCAGCGCCCGATCGACCAGGGACATCGCCATCGCCTTGCGCTCGCTCTGGCCGAAGCTGAGGCCGTAGCCGCGGGTGAACTGCGGCGGCGTCGTCCCCGAGCCCTTGAACTGGGTGACCATCTGGCACTCGGTGAGCCGGATCCGGCCGAGCGGCACCGGAAAGCCGAGTTCCTCCGGCACGAACGCCACCGCCACGTCGCCGACCCGGATCTCGCCCACGAACGGGTGGGTGCGGCCGTAGCCCCGCTGGGTCGAGTAGCCGAGGCCGAGCACGAAGCCCTCGTCCCCCCGGGCCAGGGCCTGGAGGCGCAGGGCCCGGTCGGCGGGGTAGTCCACCGGCTCCCGGGTGAGGTCGCCCACGGGGGCGCCGTCGTCCGGGGGCGAGGGCTCGATCAGGCCGTCCTGGGCCAGGACGTCGGTGACCCTGGGGCAGGTGCCGGCATCCGCGCGCGGCTCGGCCTCGGCGGCGGGCTCGACCGCGCCCTCGGCGGCCAGCGCGAAGTCGATCAGCCGGTGCGTGTAGTCGAAGGTCGGCCCCAGAACCTGGCCGCCGGGCAGGTCCTTGAAGGTCGCCGAGACGCGGCGGGCCACCGCCATGGCGCCGGTATCGATGGGTTTGGAGGCGCCGTAGCGCGGCAGAGTCGTCCGGTACGCCCGGACCAGGAACACCGCCTCGACCACGTCGCCGCGGGCCTGCTTGAGGGCCAGCGCGGCGAGGTCGGGATCGTAGAGCGAGCCCTCGGCCATAACCCGGTCGACCAGGAGCGCCATCTGCTCCCGGATCTGCGCCACGGAGAGTTCCGGCACGGCCGGGTCGCCGCGGCGGGCCTCGGCCAGGAGCCGGTGGGCGTTATCGATGGCGGCTTCGCCGCCCTTCACGGCCACGTACATCGGTCAGCTCTCCGTGACGGCGGTGGAGCGCGGCAGACCGGTGACGAGGCCGGGCGCGGTGAGGATCAGGTCGATCCCGAGGGGGAAGCCCGCGCGGTTCGCGACGAGCTGCGCCACGAATCCGTCCGGCATGGGCGCCAGGGCGATGCGGGTCGCACCCCTGATTCCGGGCCCAGTCAGGCGAAGCCCCTCCCCGGCCGCGATCCGGTCTAGGGCGAGGACCAGTGTGGTCGCGGTGTCGGGATAGGCTGGCGTGCCTTGCGCGAACCGGTCGAGCGGCGGGCAGCGGGCCGGATCGCACATCAGCGCGAAGGCCGCCCGGGCCGGGTCGTCCGTGAGCGGCGCGCCGGTGTGAAAGCGCAGGTAGGCGGCGACCTCGGGTGCGGCGGCGAGGCCTGGATCGAGCCAGACCGGCGTGTCGGCGTCGGTCAGCGCCAGCGCGACCGCGGCGAGTTCCGGGGTCAGCGGCGCGGGCGGCGCGAGCCGGATGTCGAGCCGCCGGGGCAGGCCGGGGCGGGCGAGCGCGTCCATCACCGCGCGGAACGTGCCCTGCGCGTCGTGGACCGGATCGGCGAAGCCGGGTGCGAGCATGCTCAATCCTCCCCGCGGACCAGCGTCAGGAAATCGACCCGGGTGGCGGCGCTGCGTCGGGCCGCCTGTCGGCCCGCGGCCTCGGCCCGTTGCGTGGCGGGCCGCAGGGCGGCCTCGACCCCGGCGCGCCGGGCCGGATCCTGCCAGAGCGCGTCCAGCGTGGCCGCGAGGCGCGCCTTCGTCCGGTCGCGGCCGAGATGATAGGCGAAGCCCGTGGCGCCATCCGGGAGCCGGATCGCCGCCCGGGTCACGCTCACCTCACCGAGGTTGAACGGCCGCCCGTCGCCGCCGATCCGGCCCGTCGCCATGACGAGGCCGGTCTCCGGGGGGCGCAGGTCCTCGGGGGCCGGGGCTTCGAGCGCCCGCAAGGCGGCGTCGAGGTCGTCCCGGCTGGCCTCGGCGCAGAGCGCCATGACGGCCTGCCGGGCCGCGATATCGTCTGGTCCCGAGTGGTGCGGGCTCGTCGCCATCGCGAATCCCTTTGTCGAGCTGTTGTCTAGTCGTGTAGACAACTAGCGCGCCGGGCGCAAATGAAGTTTGGATGACAGCATGGATGCACAGGAGCGGGCGCCCGGCCTCGTCCGGGGAGAGGGGCTGACGGCGTGGCGGCAGATCGCCGACGCGCTGAGCGCCGACATCGCGGCCGGGCGTTACGCGCCGGGCCAGCAGATGCCGACCGAGGCGGCGCTGGCCGCGCGCTTCGCCGTCAACCGCCACACGGTGCGGCGGGCGCTGGCCGCCCTGGCGGAGGGCGGCCTCGTGCGCGCCAGCCAGGGGCGCGGCACCTTCGTGGAGGAGGCGCCGCTGGCCTATCCGATCGGCCCACGCACCCGCTTCTCGGAGATCGTCACCGGGGCGGGGCGCGAGGCCTGGGGCGACCTGCTCGCCGCCGCCACCGTTCCGGCCGGGTCCAGGCAGGCGGCGGCCCTGGCGATCGAGCCCGGCGCGCCGATCCTGGAACTGCTGACGACCCACCGGGCGGACGCCGCCCCGATCTCGACCGCGCAGACCTGGCTGCCCCTGCCGCGATTCACGGACTTCGCCGCGGCTTACGCGGAGCGCGGCTCGATCACCCGGGCCTTCGCGGCCTGCGGCGTCCACGACTACACCCGGCTCTCGACGCGGATCCGCGCCCGGCCGGCCGATGCCCAGGAGGCAGAGCGCCTCGATATCGCCCCCGGGCGGGTCGTCATGGTGGTGTCGAGCGTCAACATCGACTCCGCTGGCGTGCCGATCCAGGCGAACCGCACCCTGTTCGCCGCCGACCGGGTCGAGTTGGTGATCGGCGGCTAAAGCGCGCGCCGCCGAGTTGGAGCCGGTCAGCGCGCCGCCGGCCCGATGATCGCCCGGCGCAGGCGGGTCGAGACCCAGTCGATCGCCGCCACGGTGGCGAGGATCATCAGAACCAGGAAGGCGACCTTCTTCAGCTCCAGCATGCGGATCAGCTCGGTGAGGTACTGGCCGATGCCACCCGCCCCGACGATGCCGATGATCGTCGCCGAGCGGGTGTTCGATTCGAAGAAGTACAGCACCTGGCTCGCCAGCACGGGCAGCACCCCCGGGATCAGCCCGAAGCGGATGCGGTGCAGGGCCGAGCCCCCCGAGGCGACGACCCCCTCACCGGGTTTCCGGTCACAGGTTTCGATCGCCTCGGAGAACAGCTTGCCGAACGCCCCGAAATCCGAGCACGCGATGGCGAGCATGCCCGCGAAGGGGCCGAGGCCGACGACGTTGATCCAGATCAGCGCCCAGATCAGCACGTCCACGGAGCGCATCACGTCGAGGCCCCGGCGCACGGCGAAATGCGCGAACGGATTGGGCACGACGTTGCGGGCAGCCAGCAGCGCCACCGGGAAGGCCAGGATCGCCGCCGTCAGGGTGCCCAGGAAGGCGATGCCCAGGGTCTCGCCCAGCGCGTGGACGAAGGTGCCGAGATGCCCCTCCGGCGAGGGCGGCAGCATCAGCACCGCGAAGGTGCCGAGCCGGCCGAGCCCGTAGAGGATCCGGGCCGGCGACATCTCGAACTGCCAGGCGCCGAAGCCGGCCAGTCCGGCCAGGCCCGCGAGAACCGCCAGCCGGCGCAGCCGCGCGGCCCGATCGGTCCGGAACTGCGCGGGATAGCGGGCCCGCAGGCGCGCGAGATCGGCCCGGGCGGCCGCCCGCAGGGTTTCGGTTCCGCCGCCGCTCATCGGGCCTCCTCCAGGCCGGTCAGCCGGTGCCGGACCTGCTCGGTGGCGAGGTCGATGCCGACGACGGTCAGGATGATCAGCCCCAGGATCGCGCTGACATCCGCGTAGTAGAAGTTGCGGATCGCGGCCAGGAACTCCTGCCCGATGCCGCCGGCGCCGACGAAGCCCAGCACCGCGGCCCCGCGCACGTTGATCTCGAAGCGCAGCAGCGCATAGGAGACGAAGTTCGACAGCACCTGCGGCAGCACCGCGAAGCGCACGGTCTCGAGCCAGCTGGCGCCCGAGGCGGACAGGCCCTCCACCGGGCGCATGTCGATATTCTCGACCACCTCGGAGAACAGCTTGCCGAGCGCCCCCGTGGTGTGGATCGCCAGGGCCAGCACGCCGACCATCGGGCCGAGGCCGAAGGCGATCACGAACAGCAGCGCGAACACCACGTCGGGAATCGTGCGGCACACCTCCAAGACGCGCTTGGCGAGGAAGCGCACCGGGGCCGACCGGACCAGGTTGGCGGCCGCGACGAAGCTAAGGGCGAAACCCGCAACCGCCCCGAGCAGGGTTCCGAGATACGCCATCAGCAGCGTCTCGCCGAGCAGGGCGAGCCAGCCCGGCAGGCCCCAGTACCAGGCGCGCATGTCCGCCACTGGGTGATCGAGGCCGATCGGCGGCCAGATCTGCTCGATATAGGCGGTGAACTTGCCGATGTTCGCGACGAGGACCAGCGGCCGGACCTCGGCGACGAGCCCGGCCAGGAGCGCCAGCACCGCCAGGACTGCGAAGCTCGCGAGGGTGCGGCGGCGGGCGGAGCCGCTCGCCGCCGCGTACAGGCCGGAGAGGGCGGCGACCCGCTCCGGCGGCAGGGGTGTCAGGCCGCGCAAGGCCGGCGCCTCCTCAGCAACGCGATCAGGACTTCTTGCGCTGCTCGTCGTTGAACTTCAGCATATCGATGACCGGCTGGTAATCCTTGAGCGTCACCGGGGTGAGGCTGAGATCCTTGCCGTCGGACAGGCGGTCGAACGCCGCCTTGTCGGCCTTCGGCAGGTCGAGGAAGGCCTGGCGGATCTTGGCCTTCAGGTCGTCCGGCAGGCTCGCCAGCACGGCGTAGGGGCCCTCCGGCAGGAAGTCGGACTTGAACACCACCCGGAAGTCCGACTGCTTCATCGGCGTGCCGTCCGGGTTCTTCAGGACGCCCTTGGCGACCATGCGGGTCACCATCGTGTCGGTCTCGGAGTTCCACAGGTTGGCGGCGGCCTCGACGGTGCCCTGGGTCAGCGCCAGGACCGCGTTCTCGTGGCTGCCGGCGAAGACAGCCTTGCCGAAATACCGGTCCACGTCGTAGCCGGCCCGCTTGAGGAAGAAGCGCGGCGCCTGGTTGCCGGAGGTGGAGTTCGGGTCGACCAGGGCGAGGTTCTTGCCCTTCAAATCCGCCACCGTCTCGTACGGGCTGGAAGCCAGCACGTAGAGCACCGAGTAATAGCCCGAGGCGCCGGTCTCGTGCTGCGGGTTCACGAGCGGCTCGATCTTCACACCGGTCATCACGGCCCGGCCGAACGAAGCGGCGCCGTAGAACGCGATCTGGATGTTGCCGGCCCGCTGGCCCTCGATCACCGCGGCGTAGTCGCTGGCGACCCGCAGCTTGACCGGGACGCCGATCGTCTTGGTCAGGTAGTCGGCCAGGGGCGCGTAGCGGTCGTTGGTGCCGCTGGCATTCTCCATCGGGATGACCGCGAGGGTCAGCTCGGGATACTTGGCCTTCCACTCCTGGGCGGCGGCCGGAAGGCTGAAGAGGGCGAACGACGCCGCGGCGGCGGCAAGGGTGCGTCGGGTGATCATCGGGTGGTCCTCGGGTCTGTTCAAGCGCTGGATTGGCCGGCCGCGCGGTCGGCGCGTCCGGTCGGGCGTTTCCATCCGTCGTTGTTGGGGGCCTCGAGCCCGGTGCGCCGGCGACCGGCGCCCCAGCTCAGGCGCCGATGGCGGCCTCGCGGATGGGCTGGGCCGGGACGAGGCCGGGCAGCCCCGGCAGGGCCGCCCGCTGCTCGGCCTCGCGCTCCGGGGAATCGTCCAGCACCTCGCCCGCCTCCAGGCCGTAGAGCCGGCGCGCCACGTCCTCGGTGAGGTCGAACGGGCCGCCCTCGAACACCACCCGGCCTGCGGCGAGCCCAACGAGGCGGTCGCAATAGGCCCGGGCGAGATCGAGGGAATGCAGGTTGCACAGGACCGTGATGCCGTAGCGCCGGTTCACGGCCGCCAGGGCATCCATCACCAGCCGGGTGTTGCGCGGGTCCAGGGACGCCACGGGCTCGTCGGCGAGCAGGATCTCGGGCTCCTGCACCAGCGCCCGGGCGATGGCGACGCGCTGCTGCTGGCCGCCCGACAGGCCGTCGGCCCGCTGGCCGGCGAACTCGCCCATGTCGAAGCTCTCCAGGGCGGCGAGGGCCATGGCCCGATCCTCGTCCGACCACAGCCGGAGCAGGGAGCGGTGGGTCGGCACATGGCTCAGCCGGCCCATCAGCACGTTGGTCATCACGTCGAGGCGGCCGACCAGATTGAACTGCTGGAAGATCATGGCGCAGCGGGTGCGCCATTCGCGGAGCGGCCGACCGCTCAGGCCGGTGATGTCGCGGCCGTCATAGAGGATGCGCCCGGAACTCGGATCGGCGAGTCGGTTGATCAACCGCAGGAGCGTTGATTTGCCGGCTCCCGATCGGCCGATCACACCGACGAAGCTGCCGCGCTCGATCCGCAGCGAGACTTCGTCCACGGCTCGACGGCCGCCGTACTGACGCGTGAGATCCTCTACGACGAGCATAAACATCCATCCGCTGCGGGGTGGAGGCAGCTAAACGCCTCTTCCACGACGGTTGAATGACGAATACAAAATGATTTCTTTAGTCGGCGCACCAAATCCGATGTTGCGCGCCCCGGCGTCTCCCTACGTGCCCGACCGACTGGTGTACCGCTCCAGGAAGTCTTCGATCGGCAGCGCGCGGAAATCCGGAAGCGCCTTGCGCAGGCGGTCGTGGTCCCAATCCCACCAGGCGAGGCGCTCCAGCCGCTCGGCGACCGGCTCGGGGAAGCGGCGGCGCACCGGTCGAGCCGGGTTGCCGACGACGATCGTGTAGGCCGGGACGTCCCGCGTGACGATCGCGCCCGCCCCGACCACGGCGCCGGTGCCGATGCTGCGGCCGGGCAGCACCACCACCCCATGGCCGATCCAGACGTCGTGGCCGATGGTCACCGGGCTTGCCCGGCGGCGCGCGAAGAACGCGTCCTCGTCCGCCTCCTCGGGCCAGTAGGCCTGAGCCCGATAGGTGAAATGCGCCTGGCTCGCGCGTTCCATCGGGTGGTTGCCCGGGTTGATCCGCACCGCGGCGGCGATCGAGCAGAACTTGCCGATGGTGGTGTAGATCACCTCCCCGGCCTGGGCGATGTAGGAATAATCGTCGAGGACGGTCTCGGTCAGGCGCGTGCGGGCGCCGATTTGCGTGTAGCGGCCGAGATGGCAGTCGACGATTCGGGCGCTGGGGTCGACGGCTGCCTGGAGGCCGAGATGCTGGTCAGCCATGCGCGTCTCCGAAAGGCAGGCGCGCCAGCAGCCGGAACGGCTCGACCCCGTCCTGCACGAGCACGCTCAGGGCGTCGATCACCACGGGCTCAGGTCGCGTGGCCGCGTAGGCGTCGGACAGGCGGCGCAGCCAGGCGGCGCGGTCGGGATCCGGCAGCGCGTCGGTCAGCGTCATGTGGAACCGGAAAGCCTCGAAGACATACGGATAGCCCCAGCGGGCGAGCAGGGTGCGGCCGCGCGGATCGAGGCGCTCCGGGCGGCGCTTGGCGCGCTCGCTCTCCGACAGCGGCGCCCGCCACGGGTCCAGGACGGCGACGCATTCGGCGGCGAGCAACCCGAGCTCCGGCGGCGGAGCCGCGGGGACCAGCGCCAGGAACGGCCCGAGCGCCGCGACGGCCAGCGGCCCGAGCGCCACCGGCGGGTGCCCGATTGCGAGGTCCCGCACCGCCGCGACGAGGTCCGCCTCCTCGGTGCCCGGGGCGAGGCGCATCGGCGCCTTCAGGGTCGCATGGAACCCGTAGACCCGGGCGCCCACCGTGACGGCGGCGAGGTCGCCGAGGGCCTGCGGATGCGGCACCGGCGCGCCGGCGGCGTTGTCGTAGCCGAGCACGGCGTTGCCGAAGGCGGCCAGGCCCGAGCCGGGCGGGGGGAGCCAATAGAGAGCGTAGCGGCGCGTCATGTGATGACCTCCGGCCTCCGCGCGGTCACGCCGTCGGCGCGCAGGCGCGGTCGACGCTGGCGCGGCGCGGGCGCACATCCATGGCGTTGCCGCGCCAGACGATGGCGCTCTGCACCCAGGCGGCGAGCCACAGGGCCGGGATCAGCGCGTCGCGCATTAGGAACGCCGCCAGCATGCGCGGCCCGCGTTGCCAGCCCGCGCGGACCGCGAGCCGGTACTCGGCCCCATAGCACAGCCCGATGAGGCCGGCAGCGCCCGCGAGGCCGGCCGAGCTGCCGGCCCAGAGCGCCACCAGCAGCGCCGGCAACAGGACCCCGCTGCCGATCTCCGGGATGAAGAACAGCGCGAAGGTCACCCGGCGCAGGCGCGCCCAGCGCAGCTGCCGCGCCCAGACCTCGCGGAAGCCGCGCCGTCCCAGCGGCTGCTCGAACGGGCTCGAAACGAGGTGGACGCGCTTGCCGGCGGCGCGCACCAGCTTGGTGGCGGCTGCATCCTCGGCGATCTCGGAGGCCAGCGCCTGAAGGCCGCCCCGGGCCTCCAGGAACGGCTTGTGCCAGAGCATGCTCTTGCCCTGCGCGAAGCCCAGGCCGAACGCCTCGGCCGCGTATTGCCAGCGGGCCTGCAGGGTGTTGAGGAAGGCGCATTCCACCTCGGCCATGAAGCTGCCCGGCCGGGCGCCCGCCGGGGTCGAGCAGACCAGGCCGGTGTCGGACCGCCAGGCCGCCTGCAGCCGCTGAAGATAATCCGGCGGCATCGCGACGTTGGAATCGGCGAGCACGATCCAGTCATGCGCGGCGGCGCGCCAGCCGCGGACGCAATTGTTCAGCTTGGGATTGTCGCTCACGCGCTCGTCACCGAGGATCAGCCGGGCCGGCACCTGCGGGTGGTCGGCGATCAGGCGCTGCACCCGCGGGACGATCGGATCGGCCGGGTCGGCCACGCAGAAGATCAACTCGTAGGCCGGATAGGCGAGGCGGAAGCTGCGGACCAGCATCTCGTCGCTGAACGCCTCGACCCCGTGGAGCGGCCGGACCAGGGAGACCGGGGCACCGGCCGGGAAGGTGGACGCGCCGTGGACCGTCCCGATGCGCCGGCCCGCGATCGCGATGCTGGCGATCTGGATCAGGGCCAACAGCGCACCGAGGGACAGGGCCGACACCGTGGGGTCAATCATGCGGATCCCTCGTTCACGCTCGTGATCGGCCCGGATCGTCGGCGAGTGCGCGTGGCATCAGGGATTTCGAGCCGCACCCGGTCGGGCGCGGCTCTAACGGCCGGACCGCGTCAGCCGTGTGACAGAGGCCCCTCAGAACCGAAGGGTCAGGTTGCCCTTCACGGCCTGGTCCTGGGCCCGGGCGCCGACTTGGCCGGTATAGGCCACGCCGAGCGTCGCGTTCGGCGCCACCGCCAGGTCGAGCCCGGCGCCGGCCACCAGCGCGTCCCGGTCGATCGGCACCCCCGCGCTCAGGAAGGCGGGGCCGGTGCCGAAGCTCAGCAGGGCCGCCGGCACGACGTCGCCGAACGCCCGCCGGTAGCCGAGCAGGCCGTGCGCCGTCACCGGAACACCGAAGCCGAGATCGAAGCCCGTCTGCCCCCGCACGCCGACGGTCGCCGCGCCGAGGTCGTAGCCGCGCCCGTAGCTGACCAGCGCCGCTGCGCCGCCGGTCTCGGCGAACCCGTCGCGCCGGATGCCGACATAGGCCGCGCCCACGAACGGCTCGATGTAGGAGGCCGCCGCCGGTCCGCCCCGCGACGCCGGGGCCGACGGCACGCTCAGCGTGAACCGGTAGCTGATCTCGCCGAAGCCCTGGACGGTGTGGCCGCCGCCATGCCCGGTCGGGCTGTCCGACAGGCCGTACAGGACGCTGCGCCGGGTGCGGGTGTCGGTGTCGGCGTAGAGGGCGCCCAGCCGCACTTCGATCGGGCCGAACGTGGTGCCGCCGTAGACGCCGCCGAAGCCGCTCTTGAGCGTCGCGCTCTCGGATGGGCTGGCGGCGCCCAGCCGCGCGCCCGCGCCCTGCCGGCCGACGCTGTCGAGGTTGGCCTCGGTGTAGCCGCCGACCAAGCCGAACCGGAGCCCGCTCGGCAGCCGGATGTCGGCGCCGAGCGCGAAGCCGGCGATCTGCCGGTCGAGGTCGAAGGCGTTGCCGCCCCCGCCGGCCGTGCCGAACGCGCCGAAGCCCTGGCCCCAGAGCCCGAACACCCGCGGGTCGAGGACCCGCGTCGGCACGCTCGCCACCACGGGCGTCCGGCCCGGCAGGTCGGCGCTGTAGGCCGCCGGCACGCGGCCGTCGTCGAGGCTCGGGGCCGACCCGCCCCAGCGCAGCCGGTCGAGCACCGCCTCGCGCACGAAGAACGCCGTCTCGTAGGCGGTCGACACCGTGCTGGCGTGGATGTCGCCGGCGAGCGCCCGGAAGCCGTCGGCGGCCTCCGCGGTGGTGAACGCCAGGGCGGCGTCGTAGGCCCGGCCGGACCCGGCCGCCTGGAGCGCGTTGGCGGACGCGACGCCGTTGCGCCCGGTGGCGCCGGCGGCCAGCGGGACGTCGTTGCGGGTCAGCGTCAGGGCGACGTCGTTGGGCAGGTAGCGCAGGCCGGGGCTGAGGAAGGCGAGGTTCGTCGTGACCCCGTCGAACCGTCCCGAGACGCCGCCGGCCGCGCTCAAGATCGCGTAGGTTGTGCGCGGGCCATAGGCCCCGGAGGCAGCCACGACCTGCACGGTGCCGCCGCCGAGCGTCACGGCGCCGCCGGCCGCGATCTTGTCGGCTTGTCCGGCGGCCTTGGCCTCGACCCGGTAGACCGAGCCCGGCGCGAAGGCGACCGCGCCGGCGACGTTGAGGGTGCCGATCGAGTTCCCCGGCGCCACGGTGCCGCCCGAGAGGGCGTTGAGGCCGCCGAGTGTGCCCGAGCCGCCGAGCAGGCCGCCGGCCCCGACCGAGACGGTGCCCGCGATGGTGCCGTTGGCGTAGAGCACGCCGCCGGTGCCGACGCCGACATCGATGCCGAGGCGGTCGCTCGTGTCCATCCGCAGGGTGCCGGTGACGGCTCCGAAATAGCCGGCGGCGGAATAGAGGTCGATGCGGCTCCAGTAGCTGAGCGGGCTGCCGTAGAAGGCCGCGAGCGCGCTGGTCTGCGTGTTGACGACGATCTGGTTGATCGTGGCGGTCGAGAGCTGGCCGTAGAGGCCGCCCTGCGGGGCGAGCGTGCGGGCGGCGGCGGTCGATCCGCCGTAGAGCGGCGCCAGCAGGATCGCGGCGTCGGGTCCGCCGGCGGGGGCCGCCTCGCGCGGGGCCTGGGCGAAGGTCAGGGTCGGCAGGCCGTAGGTCAGGCGCTGCTGGTAGGCGGCCTGGTTGGCGGCCGACGGGAGATAGGGGTTTCCGGCGCTGTTGGCGGCGCCGCTCGCGCAGGCCGCGACGGTGTTGCCGCATTGGGCGGCGAGATAGGCCTGAAGCTGCCCCTGCGCCTGCACGAACTGGTTCGGCAGGTTGATCGCCACGCCGGTCACCGCGGCTTTGTTGACGTAGGCCGGGTTCGTGAACGCCTGGGCCAGGTCGTAGGCCGCCAGCGCCCGGCTGCCGATCACGTCGAGGGGGTAGTGGACGCCGAGCACGATCCGGCTCTCGCCGTACTCGGAGGCCCGCAGCAGCACGTTCTGGTATTGCTGCGGCACCAGCATCGCCAGCAGGTAGCCGCTGGTGAACGCGTAGGTGGTGTGCCCGCTGGGGAAGGAGGCGTTGGTCGCGAGGCCGGTCAGCGCCGTCGGATCGAACGGGTTGATGCGGCCGGGCGCGACCTGGACCGGGCGCGACGAGCCGTAGACGTCCTGGCCCGGCTGGGTGTTGGTGACCCCGTAGGCGCGGTCGTAGACGCTGTTGGTGGTGTTGGGCAGGCCGTCATACGTCGGCAGCCCGTAGCCCGCGGGCGCCACGGCCGGCACCGCCACGTAGTTGGCGGGTGTCACGCTCGGGTTGTTGGCCGCGCCGTTGGCGAAGTAGTTCTTCGCGACGCCGAGGTTGTTGCCCGTGAACGTGTTGGCGTTGACCAGCAGGTTGACCACGCCGCCGAGGGCGCCGTTCACGCCCTGGGCGGTCCCGCGCTGGTAGATCGGGCCGAGCTGCGCACCGAGGCCGCCGACCCGTTGCTGCGGGACGATGCCGTTGATCGGCGTCTGTCCGGGCAGGCCGCCGGCGATGTTGGCCGCGACGCCGTAGCTGCCGAGCCCCGAGGACGACAGGGCGTTGCTCGCCGCGCTGAGCAGGTTCTTGTCGCTGATCGCCACCTGCTGCCGGGCGAGGTCCGCGCCGGTGTTGAGGGCGATCGTCTGCGCAAGGTTCAGGCTCAGCGTCGCCTGCCCGGCCGCCGTTGCGTTGAGCGCCAGGTACGGCGCCAGCAGGTTGAGCACGTTGACGTCGGAGGCCGTGGTGTTGACGGTCTGCGCCTGCACCCCCGACCCGCACGCGGCGACCATCAAGGCCGCGATCGAGACCCCATAGCGAACGCTCATTCCTGGCCCCCAAGCCTGCGGCCCTTCGGCCTGCGGCGGGAGATTTAGCCACTTCCGCGAACGCGAATGCGTCATAATCCATTCACAAAGCCCTGAATCATCGCGTGTATCCTGTCAGCAACAGCCAGACATCTTAGCCGGCGCAAATCCAGGGCCATGTTCATCTTGCGCTTTGCTTCCAGCGCCGCGGCCGCGGCTCCGCAAACGCGTCACGCTGCACTCCAGGCCGGACGCCTCCCCGTCGATCGGTGCGGGCCATCGCCGGACGGATGTCCGGTACCGGAACCGGGCGCGGTCGTATCAGTAAACACCCCGGCCCAGACCTCGAAGTGGGCGGAATAGACTTCGTGCAGATTGATATTTTCGGATCGTCGGCGGTAGGCGCACGAATATAATGCTTCGCTGAATACCTTCGGTAAAACGTCACTGAAACGTCATCCCACAATCTTAATCCCGCTTCGCTTCCGAAGACGATTCAACGCGAGGGCCCATGTCCGATTCCGCCGTCATTCCGCAACACGGGGTGGGGAACAGGCCCGCGGGCGGTCCGCGCCTCGAGCACGGGATCCATCTGGGGGGCGTCGTCGCCTTCCTGGCGGTTCTGGTGGCCGGGCTCGGCTACGCGGTGGTGAGCCTCATCGCCGACATGAACGCCGTTGGCGAGGCGCCGCTGGCCTACGGGGCCTTCGCGCTGCTCGGGCTCGCGCTGCTGATCGCCCTCGCCTTCGAATTCGTGAACGGGTTCCACGACACCGCCAACGCGGTGGCCACCGTCATCTACACCCACTCGATGCCGCCGCTGGTGGCGGTGGTCTGGTCGGGCTTCTTCAACTTCCTGGGGGTGATGCTGTCCTCGGGCGCGGTGGCCTACGCCATCGTCACCCTGCTGCCGGTAGAGCTGATCCTGCATGTCGGCTCGGGAGCCGGCTACGCGATGATCTTCGCGCTGCTGCTCGCCGCCATCATCTGGAACCTCGGGACCTGGGCCTTCGGCCTGCCGAACTCCTCGTCGCATGCGCTGATCGGCTCGGTGCTGGGCGTCGGCCTCGCCAACCAGCTGATGGGCGGCGGCGACGGCACCGCCGGCGTCGACTGGAACCAGGCGTTCAATGTGTTCAAGGCGCTGCTGTTCTCGCCCCTGTGCGGCTTCGCCCTCGCGGCGCTGCTGCTGCTGGCCCTGAAATTCGCGGTGCGCCGCAAGGACCTCTACGAGGCCCCCAAGGGCGAGGCGCCGCCGCCGCTGTGGATCCGCAGCCTCCTGATCCTGACCTGCACGCTGGTGTCGTTCTTCCACGGCGGCAACGACGGCCAGAAGGGCATGGGCCTGATCATGCTGATCCTGATCGGCGCGGCGCCCACCGCCTACGCGCTGAACCGCACCATGTCGGACGACACGACCCCGGCCTTCATCCAGACCTCGGCGGCGGCGAGCCAAGTGTTCTCCGCCCGGGCCCCCGGCGCTCCCCAGCCGGAGACGGCGCAGGCGCGCCGGACGGTGACGGACGCCCTCAAGTCCAAGGACCTGAACCGGCCGCCGGTCTACGCCGCGCTCTCCGCGCTCGCGACCGACATCGCCGCCAGCGTGAAGAATTACGGCGCGATCCGCACCGTCCCGGCCGCCCAGACCGAGAACCTGCGCAACGCCATGTACCTCACCGCCGACGCGGTGCGGCTGCTGCCCAACGCCGGGGCTGATCTGTCCGAGGCCGAGAAGTCGACCCTGAAGAGCTACACCGGGCTGCTCAACAACGGCACCCGCTACATCCCGGGCTGGGTGAAGGTCTGCGTCGCCCTGGCGCTCGGCCTCGGCACCATGGTCGGCTGGAAGCGCATCGTCGTCACGGTGGGCGAGAAGATCGGCAAGACCCACCTCACCTACGCCCAGGGCGCCTCGGCCGAGATGGTCGCCGCGGGGACGATCGGGCTTGCCGAACTCTACGGCCTTCCGGTCTCGACCACGCACATCCTGTCCTCGGGCGTCGCCGGGACGATGGCGGCCAACGGCTCGGGCCTGCAGATGGCCACGGTGCGCAACATGGCCCTCGCCTGGATCCTGACCCTGCCGGCCGCCATCACGCTGGCCGCGACCTTGTTCTTCCTGCTGCGCCACGTGTTCTGACGCCGCGGGTATCGGCGGGGCCGAGCCCCGCAATCCACGGACAAGCATGACGACGGACAGGGCCGTTTCCGCACCCCGCGGAAACGGCCCTGTTCGTTCCGGCCCCGGTTTCCCGAGGCCTCAAGGGCGCGCCATGGCACGCACGAAGGCGAGGCAGGTGCGGCGCGCGGCGACGGTCTCGATCGCCATGAAGGCCGTCACGAGATCCGCCGCCTGAGCCACGGCCTCGCGCGGCTCGGGCTCGTCCGGCAGGAAGGCGGCGACCGGCATGCGGAGCGTTCCGGCGATCCGCTCGAGGATCTCCACGGAGCGATCCGCCTCGGGCAGCCCGTGAACCGGATGGGTCATGGCGCAGGCCATCGTTCAGGCCGCCTGGTTACCGAGCTGGATCGCCCGGGCGATCTCCGAACGCCGCTTGGCGTAGCCGGGAGCCACCATCGGGTAGTTGGCCGGCAGGCCGAACTTGGCGCGGTAGCGCTCCGGGGTGAGACCGTTGGCGGTGAGGTGGCGCTTCAGCGTCTTGTACGACCGGCCGTCGATGAAGCTGATCAGGCCGTTCTCGCCGATCGAGGCCTCGACCTCCGCGGCGGCCGGGCCGGTCCAGGACCGGGCGGAGCCGGCGGGATTGCGCTGGAGCACCGAGATCGCGGCATGGACCTGATCGATCAGCACCGGCAGATCCCCTGCCCCCACAGGGTTTCGCGACACGTAAGCGGCGACGATCGCGCCGACTTTCTCGAGCAGGAAGGAAGAGCGGGCTTCGGGTTCGTTGATCATGTCAGGATCTGCTGTTCAATCTCGCGTTATCAAAACCCCGCCTCTGCCGAACGACGGCCCGAAGGTCCGCCCCAGTGATCGACATCCGCGAAGGCCCCCACCGGCGGTGAGTTGCCAATTTCACCTCAGGTTGCTCAAATGCATCCCTTGAGGCTGAAAATAATATACAATATGTATCGGACGGCGCTTGTCTGGCGACGCGGATCCCTTGTTCCGGCCGCGCGAAATGCCGGTCGATCGAAAAATTTACTTATGGAAGCATTGTTTTCGACCGAGGGTCTTAACCCCCTGCACAGCTTTCGGCGCTGGCGGGAGGCGCTTGTCAGCCGGGGTGTCCCCCTCGAGCAGACGCGCCTCGACGACCGTCCCTTCCGGGCCAAGCTCGAAGCCGCGAGCGTCGGCCCGCTGGTGCTGACCCGCGTCACGCACGGCGCCATGCGCAGCGAGGCGACGCGCGGGCTGATCCGGCGCAACGGCAAGGACGGCACCGTCGTGGTGATCTTCAAGGTCGCCGGCACGTCGAAGCGCAGCCAGGATGGCCGCAGTTCGGTGCAGCGCCCCGGCGAGGTCGTGGTGATCGATCATCGTCCGGCCGCGCACGAGTCGAGCACGGACAGCCAGTCCCTGTTCCTGGAGCTGCCCCGGGAGCGCCTGGAGAGCGTGCTCGGGTCCACCCGGCGCTACACATCCCTGACGATGGGCGCCGACGTCGTCTCGACGGGGCTGACGGTCACGTTCTTCCAAGAGCTTGTCCGGTTGCGCGACCGGCTCGACCCCGACTCGGCCACCCGGATGGCGTCGGTCGGCGTGGACCTGATCGTCGCCAGCATCGCCGAGCGCCTGACGCTCGACGTGTCCCAGCCCCTGCACGGCACCGTCGTGGTCCAGCGCGCCAAGGCCCATGTCGAGGCCCATCTCGGCGACTCGACCCTCGACCCGCCCCAGCTCGCGGCGGCGGTGGGCGTGTCGCTGCGCCGGCTCCAGGAACTGTTCCACGCGCGCGGCCAGCACATTTCCGACTGGATCTGGCAGCGCCGCCTGGAGGCGTCGGCCAAGCGCCTCGCAGACCCGGGCTGCGCCCAAATGCCGATCGGATCCCTGGCCTTCGGCTGCGGCTTCGCCAACCAGGCCCACTTCTCCCGCCGCTTCAAGGAACGCTACGGCATGGCTCCCCGGGAGTATCGCCACGCGGCCTTCGTGGGCACCCCGTAAACCACCGCATCGCCCGGCATCGCCAGGGGACAGCACCCGTGCAGCCCGTATTCACGACCGACAACCTCCACGCGAAGGACCGCTTCAAGATCTGGCGGGAGACGCTGTTCGAGCGGCTGGTGCCGATCGAGATCGCGCGCCTCGACGACAGCCCGTTCGCCGGCAAGATGGAGTTCGCCAACGTCGGCACCCTGCGAATGACGCGGGTCACGCAGGGCGCGCTGCGCAACGAGACGACCCCCAACGCCGCGCGCCAGCACGAGCGGGCCGGCATGGCCGTCGTGCTGTTCAAGCTCTCCGGCACGTCGACCTGCCTTCAGGACGGCCGGGACTCGGTCCAGAAGCCCGGCGACATCGTGGTGCTCGATCATCGGCCGTCCGTGGTGACGACGAGCCCGGGCAGCCAAGCCGTGTTCCTGGAATTGCCGCGCGAACGCCTCGAGAGCGTGCTCGGGCCGACCCGGCTCTACACCGCGCTGTCCATGGGGGCGGAACTGGCCACGACCAGCTTGGCATCGACGTTCTTCCGCGAGCTGATCCAGATACGCCACCGGCTCGATCCGGACTCGGCCGAGCGGATGTCGACGATCGGACTGGACCTGATCGTGGCCTGCATCGCCGAGCGGATGGCCAAGGAGGTGCCGCAGCCGCTGCACGGGACCGTCGTGGTCCAGCGCGCCAAAGCGTTCGTCGAGGCCAACCTCGGCGACCCCACCCTCGACC
>NZ_VRVA01000088.1:0-23569 GCF_008039945.1 Methylobacterium sp. WL64 | reverse complement strand
CTGCCCGCCCTGTCAAACAGCGTGCAATCCACCGGTTGGCTAATCGCTTTGAGGATGTCGAGGTTGCTTCACGCGCATTCTCTGCCTCTGGCTCCGGCCGTCACCGGCTGGCATAGATAGCAAAACGAACGCACTTAGGCACAGGCAAGCAATTCGCCCTTCGTCGAGGGCCACAAACTTCAAAGTCGACCAACCATACTGGCTGACATCGATCCAGGCCTCGCCAAGAGCGCCATCGCATAGGTGGGCACGGCTGGCACCGCGGCCGTCACGAAGTCTGAAAGTGCATCCAGCTTCATCGGTCTCCCAAGTGAGACGGGCAGAACAACCCCAGCGGTCGGCTTCAGCGTCTACTGTGCCGCTCTGGTCTCTGGTTCGGTTCGGCCTGACCAGCGGCCAGAGCGGACAGGTTCAGTACCGCCAAAAGTGGTCTGCTCCCGCGCAAAAACGATGTGAAGCTCGTACAGCTCAGTGCATCCTCGTCCATGCGCGCGATGACCGAGATGATCGTCAATTAGGATGCGAGCATAGCGCCGAATAGTTCATCGCTAATCAACCGCGATCAAGACGTCATAATTCTTTATTACGACGCCGGACATTCAATTCATACGATTTCTAAAGTATGCTTCCTTCATGAACCAGCCGAAATAGATCAGCATTCTTGCTATAATCCACGTTAACGCTTATTAACACAGGTCCGGCTGTATCAAATGCTTTCGCAAGGGCGGGCGCTAAGTCGTCCGGCCCAGAAACCTGAATGCCAGTTGCTCCAAATGCCTCCGCATATTTAACAAAATCGACAGGACCCAAGTCCGTACCTGAATGGCGGCCATATTTGAGCTCTTCCTGCGCTGCCACCATGTTGTAGGTTCCATCGACCCAGATCATATGAACTAGGTCCAGTTTCAATCTCACGGCGGTTTCAAGTTCCATCCCTGAGAATAGGAACCCGCCATCGCCCGACACAGAGAGAACCTTTTCATGCGAGCGAACGATGCCTGCCGCAATACCCCAGGGAAGCGCGACGCCAAGTGTTTGTTGCCCGTTGGAGATTAGAACCTGACGGGCACGGAAACTGGTTAGATAGCGAGACAAGTATAAACTAAACGATCCCATGTCGGAGCATAGGGTGACGTCAGGCGTTAAAATCTTTTGCAGCTCGGCAATAATCCTCAGCGGGTGAACCGGCATCCCACCTTGCTCGGCTGCTTGATTGAGCAAACGAGCTCGGTCTTCAGCGATTAACTGGAGCAATGCAGATGATTTTTTATCTAATTCTGAGCGTACAAGCCGCCTACCTAGCTGATATAAGCTTTCCTCAATACTCCCAATCACTTCCACAACGGGATTGTAGTCATTTTCAATCTTCGCGGGTATAACATCAATATGGACGATGGGGCGATCCGAGCCCTTATTCCAAATTGATGGCCAATACTCAACCGCGTCATAGCCAATGGTTACAATGACGTCGGCTGACTCGAGAAGCTCGTCGGCTGGTTGATTAGCAATCTGGCCAACTCGGCCACCAAACGCCGCAAATTCCTGTTCGGAGATCGCGCCTGCGGCTTGGAAGGTACCAACTACCGGCAGCGATGCCTTGTGCAATAGCGAGCGAATAGCTTGTGAAGCGTTTGGCTTGCTCGCCATCAAACCGAGAAAAACGACAGGATTCTTAGCCTCGTTGATGATGCGAGCCGCTTCAGTAAGCGCGACTTCGGAGCCCGCGCCCAGGCTGACGATACCGCGAGAGGCAATTGGGGCACATGTCGCATTTGCCAGCATAATATCTATAGGCAGCCCAACGAAAGCCGCGCCAGGTCGCCCAGACTCAGCTGCGCGGAACGCCGCTGATAAGATCTCAGCGGTAGCGCTTGGCGAGTCAACTTCGGCGGCAAATTTCGTAACAGGTTTAAGGAGGTCTACGGAGTCGAGCGTCTGGTGAAGCGATTTCAACCTGTCAGCTACCGCGACTGACCCGCCTAGCGCGACGATTGGGTCTCCCTCCGAGGTAGCTGTTGCGAGACCTGTCGCGAGGTTCGACACACCGGGCCCGGAGGTGGCAATGGCGACACCCGCCTTGCCAGTCATTCTGCCGATACCCCCAGCTATAAAAGCAGCATTTTGTTCGTGACGACAGACCACCGTCTGGACGGATGAATCGACCAGACGATTGAAAACTTTGTCGATTTTTGCTCCAGGCACACCAAAAACATGTGTGGTCCCGTGTTGCTCAAGCATCTCAACGACAATATCTGCGCCGTTGCGGTCGGATTTAATCACGTTATCCATCTTGATCTCCAGCTTAAGTAAAAGAGCGATTATGATCCTTCCGCAGCTGCAATTCTCTGTGCCATGTCGGGCGAACTGAGCTTGGCGTTGAGGAAATTTTCGCTCCGAGGAAGCTCGACGTAAAGCCCATGCATTGGGCATAGCTGCGCTTCCGCTGCTTCGATCTCAAAGTCGAGGACATGACCTCCGGTCTTACGATCCTCAGTTATGAAATGGAGGTGAAAACCGGGAACACCGAGCGTTCCAGCGTATGCTGGCGTACGAAACCCAGCGAACGTTCCTGCGACGTTCGTCAGGATAGTCTCAGCTTGACCCTTGGCGGCATCCTGCAGAGGAGGAAAGGGGCGCTTTTGCTCCCGTACCGTCCGAACCGTTATGCGCGAAAAGCGACCATCAATTCGGATGGCAGTAAACAGATTATCCTGTGTCACGGCCGTAAGCTGGTCGATCGCAGTATTTTTGCTGACGTGGCTCAGGGAAATTCGACTGTCCGCTTTGAAAAACGTTACAACTGCAAATGGCGTTTTCTGATCATCGGAGACCGGACGTGCACTGCCGTCGGAGCGAAGTTGATAGAATATGCCGTCGAAGCCCACCATCTCGCCGTCTAAGTCGTTGAATGTCCCTAGTCCAAAATTACCGTGCTGATGCAATTCACCGTAGGTTGTTTGCCCTTCATACACCCCGTCAACAAGAGCAGACATTAGAGATGTCTGGTATAATTCCGCATTTTTAACAGCGTCTATTTGGCCGCTGGCGATTGAGGCCGACCCAATAAGCCCAAACGTGCCTTTTTCGTCGGAGATCATGTTCACCTACTCTGACATAGTGTCCTAGAACTGCGAACCTAACTCAGCTTAGATCGTGCCAAGATATACTTTTTTGACACTGCAAGTCAATATATGCAAAATGCCCATTCGATTGAATTACTAGATTTGCTCGCAAATAGTCTTTCCAAGCTTGAGGCTACGGCGAAAAACCGGCGAGTCCAGCGCCGCAAACTGGTTCGTCGGCAAGTTTGGTGAAGCGGCAGCTGGGTGGTGGAGGTCGTTGCTACAACGAAGATTGTGGTGATCTGGCTATGCCCTCAGCCCAGTCGCCTCTTCGGCGTCGCGCGACAATACTGCCGCGGAGTATCTCCGCCGAGGCGGAGCGCGATCATACTCGCTATCTAACCTGTCGGAGCGCCAGCGCAGTGTCGATAGCCTGTATCGTCGGAAGGTCTTCAATCTGCCGACCGATGGCAACATCCAAGTGTTGGTGAATAGGATCGAGAACTGGGAGTAGCTCGTTTCCAGCGATACCATCAGGCAAGCGGCGATGTAGACCCAGTGCGGCACACGATTGTTTATATGCCGGGATGCCTAGGTCAACGCGGAAGGAGGTTCGTCTTTGCAAGATCGACCACTGCGTCGCCCCGGCCGCTCAGCACCGCACGTAGCAGCCACAGGCTGAAGCCCTTCACCTCTTCCAAGCCGATGGTGGGTGGCATCGAGAGTTCCTGGGTCGCGGTCACCACATCCAGGAGAGCCGGGCCGTCGTGCGCCAGCACGTCGTCGATGGCCTTCGCCAGATCACCGGGATCCTCCACGCGGATGGCGTGGATGCCCATCGCCCGCGCCATAGCGGCAAAATCCGGGTTCTTCAGATCCGTGCCGAGTCCTACGAAGCCGGCGCTTTTCATCTCCAGCGCCACGAAGCCGAGGACGCCGTTGTTAAAGATCACGACCTTCACCGGCAACGCGGCTTGCGTGAGCGTGATAAGATCGCCCATCAGCATGGTGAAGCCGCCATCGCCGGAGAGCGAGACCACCTGGCGACCGGGCTGTGCAGCCTGGACGCCTATAGCTTGCGCCATCGCGTTCGCCATCGATCCATGCGTGAGCGAGCCGATCATACGCCGACGCCCGTTCATGCGGAGATAGCGCGCCGCCCAGATCGTTGGGGTACCGACATCGAAAGTAAAAGCCGCATCGTCTGATGCCGCTTCACTGATCAGCCGAGCAAGATATTGGGGATGGATCGGCTTTCTACCGGGTGTGCCCTGGGCGAGATGGTCTAGGTCTTTCCGTACCGCCTGATAGCGCTTAATGCTATGGTCGAGGTGCTGTTGGTCTGTCTTAACGGTTAGGCGGGGCAGAAGTGCTTCGATTGTATCTCTTACGTCGCCGACGAGGCCGAGGTCGAGCTTGGCCCGCCGCCCGAGCTGTTCGGGTCGGATATCAACCTGCGCGATCCGGCAAGAGCTCGGTAGGAACTGCTTGTAGGGAAAGTCGGTCCCGAGCATCAGGAGCACGTCACAGGCGTGCATGGCCTCGTATCCGGACGCAAAACCGATGAAGCCGGTCATCCCGACATCATAAGGGTTGTCGTGCTCCACATGCTCCTTGCCTCCGAGGGCGTGCACGATCGGGCTCTTCAGCATCTCGGCCAGCGCCATGAGTTCAGCATGCGCGCCGGCGCAGCCGCGACCGCAAAACAGGGTCACACGGTCGCCGCCGTTCAGGAGGTCGGCAAGGGCATCAAGCTCAGCTTCGCCGGGTTGCACGCGCGGCATCGCAGGCAGAAGTCCCGCCACCTTCGACAGGTCGCGTGCCGGTGCAGGCTTTAGAGCGACGTCGCCAGGCACCACGATCACGGCGACGCCACGTTGGCCGACCGCCGCTCGGATCGCATTCTCGAGCACGAAGGGCATCTGATGCGGGTCGGAAACTAGCTCGCAGTAGACGCTGCACTCCCGAAACAGCGTCTGCGGATGAGTTTCCTGAAAATAGCCGCCACCGATCTCGGCTGAGGGGATCTGCGCCGCGATGGCGAGGACAGGGGTCCGCGTTCGCTGGGCATCGAAGAGCCCGTTGATGAGGTGGAGGTTGCCCGGACCGCAGGAGCCGGCACAGACCGCCAGCCGACCGGTGATCTGCGCCTCGCCGGCGGCTGCGAAGGCTGCAACCTCTTCATGCCGAACATGGACCCATTCGATAGCGCTTTGGTGCCTCAGCGCTTCTGTCAAACCATTCAGGGAATCGCCGACGACGCCGTAGATTCGCTCGACACCCGCGCGATCCAGCGATGAAACGATAAGTTCAGCGATATTGCCCATTAATATAATCTCATTCCGAAGTGCCGTTGAGGATGAGGCAGTAAAATTGATGGACGCACATAGCTGAAAATTGATCTGCAGGATTGCACAAAAAACGCGATTTTTGTCGAAAATCGCTGCTTTACCGAAGCTATAAATCGTTCGTAGGCACTTTTGACACGATGGTGCGTAAAGTGATTAGAGCGCCTTGGCGAGATCTGTATAACATCGTACAGTTGAGCAGGCTATTCCCCTGGGTAAATTCGAGGCTCTGTTTCGTGGAGGACCCCTGTGTCCGGTCAGCCCAAGCGGTCGGTTAATCTGGGGCAGGGTCGGCCTTGGTCCGCATGATCGTCTCCAATCCGCCCGGCGAGAGCCCGTGCACCAAATGGCGATAGGCATCCGTCCCGCTGGGATTGGGGGGGCCTAAAGGCCTGCTTCAGGTAAGGATTGATCGAGCGACTATCGCGCGGCTGCCCTTGCATTCTTCGCCAAGCGGCGCGTGACCTGGGTTTGCGGCCATGAGGCTGGCGACACAGGTGAGGCGGCCCAGTGTGACATCGAGGCGATCGGCACGCTTGCGGTGCAGGCCGCCCCAATGGCTGAGCCAACCGAAGGTGCGCTTCACGAGCCAGCGCCGTTCCAGAACGACGGAGCCTTTCTGATTGGTCTACTTCTCCACGACGCCGCAAGGCATGCCATGGACGTTGCACCGGTCCTGGCAGCGCTCAGCCGCGTAAACGCCGTCGAAGTGGGCCAGGCACAGGGTGGGTTATGCCTCCTTGCCCTCATCGAGGCATAACGCCGCCAGACGGGGACGCAGCCGGGGCTGCACGTTTTGTGGGCTGCGACCTTCTAAAGTTCTATCGCGATCGATGATGGTAGCCATCTGCCCGACCTCTGCATAATAGCAAGTGACTCAGATCACACCGAGCCAACCCAGAACGCCCGGCGATGGCAGAGACTGATGACCCGAATAGCTTTCTCGCCTTGGAGATTTCGGAGAAGACCGGGACCGATCGATTTGGTCAACGCTGGCGCGTCGCCTCGATCCCGAGGTGATGCGCCATCAGCACGAGGTCCGCGAGCGAGCGGGCCTGCATCTTCTCCATCATGCGGCGCTTGTGGACCTTGGCGGTGATCTCCGTGATCCCGAGTTCGGCGGCGATCTGCTTGTTCATCAAGCCGCCGATCGCACATCGCAGCACATCGCCTTCCCGCGCCGTCAGCGCTGCGAGGCGCCTGGACAACGCGTCTTGAAGGCGGCCGGCCCGCAGGGCGGCGGCGTCCATCTCCAGCGCGCGATGGATGGCCTCGAGCAGCACGCCGTCGCCGACCGGCTTGGTCAGGAACTCGACCGCTTCTCCGCGCATCGCCCGCACGGTCATGGGAATGGTCCCGTATCCGGTGAGGAAGATGATCGGCACCGTGCAGCCGGCATCGCGCAAGGTCTCCTGGACCGTCAGGCCGTTCTGCTCGGCCAGGCGCACGTCCAACAGGATGCATTCCGACGCTTCGCGCGTCCGGGTGATCGGCAGCGTGGTTGGATCCCGATGGGCGACTGCCGCGAGGCCGGCCGACCTGCACAGACGGGTCAACGCACTGCGTACAGCCGGATCGTCGTCGACGATGTGAACGGTTGCTTCCGGCATGTCACTCGCAACGCCAAACGTGTCCGATCCGGGGGGGAACGACCCAGGAGGCTCCCGCAACGGAGTGCCGCATTGGTGTTCTCAGCGGGCATTTTGCACAGCGGTATCATTCGGCCGATGACGACTTCGCTTTCGCGGGAACGCGTCGTCGAAAGGCTAAGAGGGACGGCATCTACCGGTCAGAGATAGCGGTGGGCTCACACCCCAACCTTTGTGGTCGACCAAACCGCTTGATAACAGTCTTCTACAATGTTCCGGTATATATAGCACTGAAACTTCGTCATGCGCGATCTGAATCCCTTTCATGGAGGGTACATTGATTTTACGTCGGGTGGATTTGAATTTGTTCCGCGTATTTGAGGCGGTTATGCACCATCGCAGCGTAAACGGCGCAGCTAAGGAACTAAATCTTACAAGCTCTGCAATTAGTCATGCTCTTGCGCGGCTTCGGCGTGTGTTAGATGACGAGTTATTCGTTGTTGGAAGCGCTGGAATGGAGCCAACACCACGGGCATTGGAGTTGGCTCCAAGCATTAGCGGCGGGATGGACAATTTTCTTACGACTCTTAGTGAAGAACTCTTCGATCCTGCCCGTTCCGTTCGAACCTTCACTTTGGCAGCGACCGATTATGCTGCTTCGGTGCTGATCCCTCCCCTTATGCGTTTTTTATCAAAAAATGCGCCTCAAATTTCTATTCGTGTTTTTCCTGCCAACCAATTCGATGCTTTAAAATTTTTGGACGAACGGCGAGTGGATCTTCTTGTTGGTTGGTTCGCCAACATACCCACTAGGCTGAGAAGAACACGTCTCACCGTCGAATATGGTGACCTCGTCGTTCGAGCGGGGCATCCAATCTTGGGCTCTCCGATAACGATCGAACGACTTTTCGATTTCCCGCATGTGGTGGTTGAGCTAACCGGGAGTGGCGAGCAAGAAGTGGCGGGTTTCTTGAACGACCAGGGGATGGCACGCCGAACTTGGTTTGATCGCGTCGTCATTGAAAGCGTGGCTGACAACGGCTTAGTTGCTCACGTCCCTCTAACAGTCCCGCACTACTCTGTCGTACCTCACATCCTAGAGCCGTGTCCGGCTGGGTTGAATCGTTGGGGGTAGCGGGCAGTCTGCGGATCTGATTCGCTGTCGGGCTTTCCGAGGAGGTCGGGATGCCGTCAGCGCTATCGATGGATCTGCGAGAACGCGTGATCGCGGCGATCGAGGCGGGAGCCTCGCGCCGACAGGCGGCCAAGCGCTTCGGGGTCGGCCCGTCGAGCGCGATCCGCTGGCACGAACGCTTCCAGGCGGAGGGCGTGATCGCACCCCGGCCCTCGTGCGGGCAGCGACCCGCACCGGCCATCGAAGCGCACGCTGAGCGGATCCTTCAGGTCGATCGGGAGCAGCCGCAGGCCTTCCTGCACGAGGTGCGTGATATCCTGGCCGAGCAGGGTGTCCGCACGAGCGTCAGCGGGCTGTGGCGGTTCTTCGCCCGGCATCGGATCACCCGTAAAAAGGGGCTGTCTACGCGGCCGAGCAGGAGCGTCCGGACGTGAGAGCCGCACGGGAGGCGTGGTTCGAGAGCCAACTCGACCTCGACCCCGATGCCGTCGTCTTCATCGACGAGACGGCGACCGCCACGAACATGGCCCGCACCTACGGTCGGGCTCCACGCGGCGAGCGCTGCCGACTCCTCGTGCCCAAGGGCCATTACAAGACCATCACCGTCACCGCCGCCCTGCGCACCAGTGGCTTGGTCGCCACCACCCTGTTCGACGGGGCCACCAACGGCGCGCGCTTCCGCGCCTACGTCACCGACACCCTGGTCCCGGTGCTGAAGCCCGGCGACGCCGTCATCCTCGACAACCTGCAATCCCACAAGGTCGTCGGCGTGCGCGAAGCCATCGAGGCGGCCGGCGCGCGGCTCCTCTACCTCCCGGCCTACTCGCCCGACTTCAACCCGATCGAGCAGGCCTTCTCAAAGCTCAAGGCGCTGCTGCGCACCGCCGCTGCCCGAACCGTCCCAGACCTTCGGGCAGCCATCGCCCGGGCCTTCGCAGCCTTCACTCCAGCGGAATGCCGCAACTACATCGCCGCCGCCGGATACGACGCTTATGACCCAACCTAAACGACAACAGCTCTAGCCGAGACCGACATGATCGCTACTATGCCACGGCGCATGGTAGCTGAAGCAATCCGGGTTGGCAGTCTTGTGCGCCTAGATATCGACTATAAGACGATTGAGGTCTCAATTGAGGCTTTGTCGCATAGGCGCAGTGCAAGTAGCAGTAGCAACAAATGGCTTCTTTCTACGCTGGAAGAAGTTTGCAAAAACTCTGACGTTGTCTCGTAGTACAACGGCTTAATTCCCGGGCCAGTGTGTCAAACTTCATCGTCGGCGAGATCAACCGGAAGATTTATAAGCGTAAGCCCGTCGCGCTGGTCAGCTAGAGCCGAGGTTTGACTCTGAGCGTGAGGCGCGTCAGTTCAGACGGTATCCCAAGCCGCAAGGCGAAGCCCGGCCACAGCCCTGTGCCGTTGTTGACGTAGAGCGTCATGCCGCCGACCGCGTAAGCGCCCGAGACGAACCCGTTGTTTGCTCGTGCCACCATCCGGTCGAGACCCCAGATCATTCCGCCGTGGGTATGACCGGACAGTTGCAGGGCCACGCCCTTCGAAGTCGCTTTTGCCGCGTCTCTCGGCTGATGGTCGAGCAGGACGATGGGAGCGCCCGACGGTGCCCCCGCCAGCGCGGCGTCGAGGTTGTGCGTCGGCTGCCCGGAATGCGATGCCGACAGGTCGGTCGCGCCGGCCAAGATCACGGCATCATGACCGCGCCTCAGGACCGTATGCTGGTTTTCAAGCACGCCCATGCCGAGGTCGGCGTAGTGACGCATCCACGCCGCGTATTCGAAGAAATACTCGTGGTTGCCGGGGATTACCCAGACACCGTCCGGGGCGCGCAGACCGCGCAGCGGCTCGACGTCGGCGCGACGCGTTGCGAGGGAGCCGTCGATCAGGTCTCCGGTGACCACGATGAGGTCGACACCGAGCGCGTTGGACCGTGCCACCACCTTCCGTGCCCACTTCTCCGGGAAGAGGCGACTGAGATGCAGGTCCGTCAGTTGGAGAAGAGTGTAGCCGTCGAAGCCGACTGGGAGGTCGTCGATCTCGACAGTAACGTCCTTCAGCGGCGGCACCCGCACGGCCTGCTGCACGGCCACCGCCGACAGGAGCATGGCAAACGCCGCTTCGGCATAGCGTAATCCGGCGGGGATCGCCCATCCGTCTCCCGGTAAAATCTTGGAGGCCAACGCCAGGACGTCGAGCGTCAACTGCATCGCCGCCACGAGGAAGATCGCCCCGAACGCCCAGTTGAAGAGCACGATCAGCACCCGCGGGAACTCGGGCGCGAACACCGAGCCGGACGAGAGCCGGCTCCACAGGTGGTACTGTGACGCGATCAGCAGGAAGACCGCGACGGCAGCCTTGAGCGCGAACGGCCACGGGAACAGCCACAACACCCGGGTGACAACATACAGGGAGGGAAGACCGAAGATCAGGTGGAACATGCTCTCGTATCGGTGACGGAGGCCTATCGGCTCGGGACCGGCCCAAACCCCGGATTGAACAAGGCCATAGCACCGCCACCATTACGTGGTGTGCATCGATCTGCCCCCCACTAACCGCCAGGTGCTCCGGAGCACGATCCTCGTCATGGTCGATAGCAACCTTACGCGTATGGGCTATCGCAGCCGTCACTGCGGACGTCCGCTTCCGAGGAGCGTCCGCGGCTCCTTGGATGACCGGGTTGGGCGCAAACCAGCCGGTTGGTCCTTGCCGGAAGCAGGATGACAGTTTCGGAGTTGAAGCGCTGAAGAAGCGGGCGAGCCCTTTCCGACCCAACGGGGCTCTGGCGACCTCACCGCAGCGTCAGGGAGCGAGGCAGGTCCGAAAGGGGCTCGGCCCCATGCGCGGTGACGATGACGGTCTCGGATGCGCCGACGGTCCAGGCGCCATAGCGGCGCAAGGTCGCCGGCAGGTGGAAGACCATGCCTGGCTCGATCGGCCGGTCGACGCCGGTGAAGAGGCTGAGCAGCCCCCCCTCGCCCCAATCGGGCGCGAAGGCGATACCCATCGAGTAGCCGATGCGCTTGCGGAAGGCTGGGCCGTAGCCCGCCGCATTGATGATGGCTTGAGCGGCCTCGTGAGGGACGGAGCAGGGCCGGCCCGGTCGTATCGCGTCGAGGGCCGCGTCGAGGGCTCGCAGCGCGCAATCCATCATCCGCCGCGCCTCGGACGGCGGCTCGCCGATCCAAACGCTGCGCATCAGCGCCGCGTGGTAGCGGGCATGGCTGCCTGCGAGTTCGAGGAACACCGCATCGCCCGGTTCCAGCCGGCGCCGGCGCCACGTCATGTGCGGTAGCCCGCTGCGGGGGCCCGACGAGATCAGGGGCTCCATCGCCATCGCCTCGGACCCGGCCGTCGTGGCGGCGGCGAGCATGGCGGCGGCGACCGCGTTCTCGTCGTTCCCCACTGTGCAGGCCGCGATGCCGGCCGCGAGCCCGGCCTGTGCGTAACGTGCGGCGGCCCGGATCGCCTTCAGCTCGACCGCTGACTTCACTGTGCGCAGGGGGCCGAGGAGGCCCGACCCGTCCGGAACCGGGTCGATGCCGAGCGCCGTGCCGATCCGCGCCGCCAGGGCGGGCGAGACGAACCAGCCGTCCCGCTCCAGCGCCGGCCGGGCGAAGCCCCGGCGGCGCACGAGATCGGCCAGGGCGTCGGCCGGGTCGGTCCCGTCTGGATAGGCCTGGATGTCGTTGAGCCAGGTATTGGCCGCCGCCCCCGGCAATTCGAGCTGGCGCACCAGCAAGGCCGGCTCTCCCTCCACCGGCAGCACGAGGGCCTGAAAGGCGAAGTAGCCCGCCGTCTGGCGGCCGGTCAGCCAGTAGATCGCCTCCGGACCGGTCACAACCAGGGCATCGTGGCCGGCGGCGGCGATTGCAGCCCGTGCCGCCATCTGCCGCGCGGCGAACTCCGCCTCCGGGAAGGCCGCCTCACAGCCGCGCAGGTTCGCAAATTCATCCATCGCGCCGCCACAACTTAGAATTCGCTCAGGCGGCGAATAATGCCCAGCTTGAAGTTTTCGAGATGAGCCGCGATGGCATCGGCCGCCGCCGCCGCGTCCCCGGCTCGCAGGGCGGCGACCACCGCCAAGTGCTCGCGATGCACTGCCTCGAACCGTTCGGGCATCCGGCTCAGGTTAAACATCTGCGTCTTAAGCCGCAGATCCTTGATCGTCTTGGCCAGGATCGCATTTTGACTGTGATCGGCGAACAGTTCGTGGAAACGGCGGTCGACCTCCCAGTTGCCCGGGGCATCCGGATCCCCCGCCGCCAGCAGCGCCTCGATCTGTCCCTGCAAATCCTCCAGCACGGCGTCGGCGATCCGGCCCGCGGCGAGCACGACGCTCTCCCGTTCCAGCAGGCGGCGGACGTGCAGGATCTCGATCAGCTCGCGCAGGGAGAACTCCTTCACGACGAGCATCCCGCCGGGCTGCCGCTCGATCAGGCCCTCGGTCTCCAGCCGCGACATCGCCTCGCGGGTCGGTGTGCGCGAGATGTCGAGCATCTCGGCGAGGCGACGCTCGTGCAGCACGGTCCCGGCCGGAAGGTCGCGCCGCACTAGCATGTCGAGCAGCTTGTCATAGGCCATCTGACCCAGGCTCTGTTCGCGCCGGGCGTTGAGCGCCGTCGTGTACGACGATGCGTCAAGGGTCTTCATCGGTTCCTCCCGGAGCGGCCGGCCGGGCCGCCCCCGTCTTCTTGTCGGTATGCCGTGTCGCCGCCGCCTTTCACATGGCGTTCGTGCGGATCGGCTCCTTCGGCGCCGGGTCATAGCCGATCAGCGGGGTGATGAGCTTGGCATAGGTGCCGTCGGCGACCATCCCGGCGAGGGCTTTGTTGACGGCCGCATGCAGGTTCGGCTTCCCCTTCTTGATGGCAAAGCCCTTCTGGATGGTGCTGAGCGGGGTTTCGATCATCACCAGCGGCAGCTTGCGGGCCTTGATCGCGTAGTTGCCGGCCACCGCGTCGTTGATCACCGCGTCGATGTTGCCACCGACGAGGTCCTGCATGGCGTCCGCGGCGGTCTTGTAGCTCTTCAAGGTGGCGCCGTGGTCCTCGGCGAGCTTTCCGAAGGTCGAGGCCGAGAGGGCGCCCACATTCCGGCCCTTTAGATCGTCCGGACCCTTGATGCCCGTATCCTTGCGGGTGACGATCCGCGCCCCGGATTCGAGCCACCCGTCCGCGAAGGCGACCTGCTTCTGCCGGGCGGGCGTGATGTCCATCGACTCGCTGGTGATGTCGTACTGATCGGCCATCAGGCCGATCAGCAGGGCATCGAACTTGACGTTCACGGGGCTGTATTCGAGCCCGAGCCTGCGGCAGACCTCGCGCATCACCCGGACCTCCAGCCCGTCGAGCTCGCCGCTCGGCGTACGCATGCTGAAGGGCGCGAAGGTGCTGTCGGTCGCCACGATCAGCTTGCCGGGCTCGATCAGTTCCAGCTTGCCCTCGGCCGCGCGGACCGCGGGAGCAGCCAGCAGGCTGGTGCAGAGGGCAGCGAGTGCGAGGAGGTGTCGGCGGTTCATAGCAATCTCCGATGTTGGGACGGGGCGAGAGGTGTGAGCCGCGGCCCGACTCGCGGCAGGCGCTGCTCAGGACAGACGGGCGTAGCGCCGCTCGAAGTAGGCGGAGAGCTGCGACAGGATCGACGTGAGGCCGAGGTAAATCAGCGCCGCCGCGATGTAGAAATCGAACGGGCGAAACGTGGTGGCGATCATGAGCTGGGCGTAGAGGGTCAGCTCGACCACCGTGATCGTCGAGAGCAACGACGTGTTCTTGACCGACGAGATCGCCTCGTTGGTGAGCGAAGGCAGGATCATGCGGAAGACCTGCGGCATTACGATCCGCGCCATCATGATCCGCGGGTTCATGCCCAAGGCCAAGGCCGATTCCATCTGACCCCGGGGGATCGCCGCGAGGCCGGCACGGATGGTCTCGGCTACGTAGGCGCCGCTGCTGACGCCCAGCGCGATGATCCCGGCGGTGATCGGCGACAGCTTCACGCCGATCTGCGGCATGCCGAAATAGACGATGAACACCTGGATAAGGGTCGGCGTACCCCGAATAAACCAGACGTAGAAGCTCGCCAGGGCCCGGAAGGGAGCGAAGGACGAGCGCTTGCCTAGCGCCCCGAGCAGGCCGCAGACCCAGCTCACAAGAATACTCGCCACCGTGACGCCGAGAACGACGATGGTCGCCGAGAGAAAGCCGGGGCCGTAGGTGACGACCTCTTCCGAGAGGCTGAGCCACCAGTCCTGAATTGCCGTGACGCTCATCACCGTCCGAACTCCCCGCTGGATATGCGGCTACTCACGCCGAGTGCCCGAGGCCGGTCGGCTCGTGCAGCACACGCCGGAGGAAGTGGCGCAACCGCTCGCTCCGAGGGGCACCGATGACTTCCTTAGGCGGGCCGTCCTCGGCGATCACGCCACCGTCGAAGAACAGAGTGCGGGTGCCGACGTCGCGGGCGAAGGCCATCTCGTGGGTGACGAGCAGCATCGTCATCCCATCCGCCGCGAGGGAGGCCATCAGCGCCAGCACCTCGCCCACCAGCTCAGGATCGAGGGCCGAGGTCACCTCGTCGAACAGCATCACCTTGGGTGCCATCGCCAGGGCGCGCACGATCGCCACGCGCTGCTGCTGCCCACCCGAGAGCTTCGACGGGTAGGCTTGCCTCTTCTCGTAGAGGCCGATGCGCTCTAGCAGCGCCTCAGCTTCCTCCACCGCCTGCCGGCGCGGCATTCGTCGCACTCGGATCGGCGCCTCGACGACGTTCTCCAGCACGGTCATGTGCGGCCAGAGATTGTAGCTCTGGAAGACCATGCCGATCCGCGCCCGCAATTCGCAGAGCTGCTGCGGGGTCGGCTGACGACGGGCGCCCAGCTCGTAGTCGAAGGCGAATCGCTCGAAATCCATGAAGCCAGAGGTCGGCGTCTCCATAAGGTTCAGGCACCGCAGGAAGGTGCTCTTGCCCGAGCCGCTCGCGCCGATGATCGACACCACTTCGCCCTCGTGGATATCGAGGGAGATGCCCTTCAGGACCTCGTTGGCGCCGTAGCTCTTGTGCAGCTTCCTGATCTTCAAAAGCGGCGTCTTGGCGACTTCGATCTCCGTCATCGTTCACCCTAAATCGTTGTCATCGTTTCGATTTTTATTGCAATACTGTGATAGTACTTGAACCTATCGATCTATTCGCTCTACCGTTCAAGAATATTACCGTGATATGCTGATCTGTATTGGATTTTCATGTTGCCAGTATCGAGGCGATGCGATACACTCATCGGTATACCACCGGCATTCAAGCGGTATTTATGAGCAGGGCTGCCTCGTACGTGTTCACTGAGCCTTCCTTCCCCCGTTCCCCCTCCGCGGAACCGTCGGGCGTCTGCCTCATCGTTCAGCCGATCCACGCAGCCGGGCTGGCCCGTCTCCGGGCGGCGGGGCTTGAGCACCGGATCGCCACCGACCTCGCCCCCGCGACTCTCGTCCGCGAGGCGGCCGACTGTGTCGCGGTGATCACGCGCAACGGCGGCTTCCCCGCAGAGGCGGTGCTGGCCGCGCCCCGGCTGAGGGTGATCGGGGTTCATGGCACCGGGACTGACCCGGTGGCCGTTCCCGAGGCGACGAGGGTAGGAATTCCGGTCGTCAACACGCCGGGGGCCAATGCCCAGTCCGTCGCCGAGCATGCGATCGGCCTGATCTTCGCCCTGGCGAAGGCGATCCCGCAGGCCGACCGGGCCATGCGGGAAGGCGACCACGATTTCCGCTACGGGGCGCGCCTCGTGGAACTCGCCGGGCTGACGCTCGGTCTCGTCGGGTTCGGTGCCATCGGGCAAGCGACCGGCCGACTGGCGGCGGCCCTCGGCATGGAAGTGCTCGCCTACGGCCCGACACGGCCCGACTCCGATTTTCAGGCCATAGGGGCCGAGCGCGCCACCTCCCTGCCGGACCTCCTCGCCCGGGCCGACGTGGTCTCCCTGCACCTGCCGCTCACGCCCCTGACCCGTGGGCTGATCGGTTCGGGGGAGCTGACCCGCATGAAGGCTGGCGCTTTTTTGATCAACACCGCCCGTGGCGCCTTGGTGGACGAGGGTGCCCTGGCCAAGGCTCTCGCTGCTGGGACCATTGCTGGCGCGGGGCTCGACGTGGTGTCGGGGGACGCGCTCGCGCACGACCATCCGCTCCATGGGGAGCGCCGGGCGATCCTTACCCCCCATGTCGCGGCATCCACCGAGGCGGCCCTGATCCGTGCGGCCGAGCGGGTCGCCGGGCAGGTGGTCGACGTGCTCGCCGGCCGCCGCCCACCGAACCTCGTCAACGCGGAGGTCTGGGATCGGCGGCGGCAGGGTGAACCGTCCGCGGAGTTTCCGGCATGAACGGGTTAGGGGCTGCAACGGGCGCAGATTTGATCGCCATCGACCCGGACTTCTGCGCCGGACTGTTCGCGCAGCTCCTGTCCTTCAGCCACGACGAGCCCGGGGTCACGCGGGCTGCCTACGGCGAGGGGGAGGAGCGGGCCCACGCCCTTATGCGAGCGACCGGGCTCGCACTGGGTCTGAGGCCCGAATGCGATGCCGCCGGCAATCTCTTCCTGACAATGCTGGGACGCGACCCGGCACTGTCACCCTGGATGGTCGGCTCGCATGTGGATACGGTACCGCACGGTGGTAACTTCGATGGTGCGGCCGGGGTGATTGGTGGCCTCGCAGCCCTTGAAGCCCTGCGCCGGGCGGGCCTCGTGCCGGCGCGCCCGGTGACGGTGGCGGTGTTCCGAGCCGAAGAGAGCGTGTGGTTCCCTGCCTCCTATGTCGGCAGCCGCGCCGCCTTCGGCTTACTGCCGCCCGACGTGCTCGACCTGCCCCGCGCCGATTCCGGCCGGAGCCTGCGCGAGCACATGGCTGAGCTCGGCCTGCGGCCGGAGGCTGTGGCGCGGGGCGAGCGGCTGCTCGACCCGACGCGGATCCACGGTTTTGTGGAAATGCATATCGAACAGGGTCCGGCGCTGGAGGCGACCGGGGTCCCGGTAGGCTTCGTCACGGCGATCAGCGGCAGCTTCCGCTACCGCAAGGCCGCCTGCTTCGGCCGCTACGGCCATTCCGGCGCGGTAGCGCGGTCCGATCGCAGCGACGCCGTCTTCGCCCTCGCCGACCTGATCACCGGCCTCGATGCCCTGTGGGGCACGCTGGAGGCGGAGGGGCGGCCGGCCACGATCACGCTGGGCGAGGTCGGCACTGACCCGGTCCAGCACGCCTTCGCCAAGATCCCCGGCGAGGTCCGCTTCTGCCTCGACGTGCGCAGCACCGAGCCCGCCGTTCTGGACCGGATCGAGGCGGCCTTGGCCGAATTGGTTGCCGCCATCGAGGCCGCCCGCGGCGTGCGCTTCGTCCTGGGCGAGCGCACTGGCAGCACGCCGGCCCGAATGAGCTCAGCGTTGGTCGAGGCCCTGTCGGGCCATGCGCATCGGCTCGGGATGCCGTTCCGGACCATGCCGAGCGGGGCGGGACACGACACCGCGACCCTCGCCGGCCAGGGCGTGCCAAGCACGATGATCTTCATCCGCAACCAGAACGGCAGCCATAACCCGCACGAGGCGATGCGGATCGAGGATCTGTGCGCCGCCGCGGCCCTGGTGGCGCACCTCGTCGCAGAAGCCTGACCCCGCAGACAGAACCCACGCGAAAGGATGCACCGATGATCGTCGATCTGAACTGCGACATGGGCGAGGGCTTCGGCGTCTATCGCCTCGGCGACGACGCCGAGATGCTGACGGTGGCGACCTCCGCCAACATCGCCTGCGGCTTCCACGCGGGTGACCCGCTGGTGATGCACGAGACCCTGCGCGGCGCCGCCGCGAACGGCGTGCAGGCCGGCGCGCATCCAAGCTTCCTCGACCTCTGGGGCTTCGGCCGGCGGCCGATCCACGGCGAACGCCCGGCCGACATCGAGAAGGCGGTTCTCTACCAGGTCGGCGCCCTCCTGGCGCTCGCCCAGGATGCCGGCTGCCCGGTCCGCCACGTGAAGACGCACGGGGCGATGGGCAACATGGCCAACGAGGATGCCGACCTCGCCGTAGCGGTGGCGCGGGCGATCCGCACTCTCGACCGCGACCTGATCTTCGTGGTCATGCCGGGCCTGGAGACCGAGAAGGCCGGCGAGAAGCTCGGCCTGCTGATCGCCCGCGAGATCTACGCCGACCGCGCCTACGCGGATGATGGCTCCCTCGTCTCGCGCAAGCTCCCCGGCGCCGTGCTGCACGATCCAGACTCCGTCTCGGAGCGCGTGATGCGGATGTTGGAGGATGGGGCGATCACCAGCCTATCCGGCCGGCGCATCCCGACTCGGATCGACACGATCTGCGTTCACGGCGACACGCCGGGCGCCGTCGCCATGGGACGCCGCCTGCGCGAGGATTGCTCCGCCAAGGGCATCGGTCTGCGTCCAATGGCTGAGGTGCTTGGTGTCTGAGTCTGGCTATCGCCTCCTCGATTGCGGCGATCGTGCCCTGACGGTCGAACTTGGCAAGACGGTTGATCCTGCGGTCAACGCGCAGGTCATCGCCCTGGACGAGGCGATCCGCGGCGCTGGACGACCAGGCCTCTTGGAGACGGTGCCGACCTATCGCTCGCTCCTCATCCTCTACGACCCTGACCGGTTGCCCCGGGTCGAACTCGCGGCGCTGATCGCCGCCCATTGGCCGCCCCCGGAAGCAGGGGCTGGCGCGGGCCGCCGCTGGCGGGTACCAGTCCACTACGGCGGCGAGCACGGGGCCGATCTCGCCTCGCTTGCGGCCGGGGCGGGCTTGAGCCCGGAGGAGGTGGTCGCCGTCCATGCCGGCCGCGATTACCGCGTCTACATGATCGGCTTCGCCCCCGGCTTCGCCTATCTCGGCGGCCTGGATCCCCGCATCCATGCGAGCCGGCGCACCGATCCCCGACCCAAGACCCCGGCGGGCAGTGTATCCATCGGCGGGAACCAGACCGGCGTCTCGCCACCCCTGGAGTTGCCTAGCGGCTGGCAACTCATCGGCCGCACGCCCGCACGCTCCTACGATCCGGCGCGTGCCGAGCCGTTCCTGTTCACGGCCGGAGATCTGATCCGGTTCGACCCAATCGGCCGCGCCGAGTTCGATTCTCTCAGCGAGGCCGCCCGTGCCGGTGAGACCGTGGCCACCTTGGAGCGAATCGATGGCTGAAGGCCTGCGCGTCGTTGCCCCTGGTGTCGCCTCGACCCTGCAGGATGCCGGTCGGCAGGGCTACCTGCGCTACGGTATCTCCGGGTCCGGGGCGATGGATCCCGATCTGCTGGCCCTGGCCAACGCCCTTGTCGGCAATCCGCTCGACACGGCCGTGATCGAGATGGCGATGGTCGGCCCCACCCTCGTATGCGAGGCGGAATCCTGCCGCATCGCCCTCGCCGGGGCGCCCTTCGGGATGAGCCTGAATGGGCGCATACTCGACCTCTTCACCGCCTACGACCTACGGCGGGGGGATCGGCTCATCCTGGGCGCCTCACGGCAGGGCTTACGGGCCTGCCTCGCGGTCGCCGGGGGCTTCGCCGTGGCGCCGATGCTCGCCAGCGTCTCGACGCATAGCCGTACTCGCCTAGGCGGCCTGGACGGCAATCCTCTCGCTGCGGGCGACCTGCTACCCCTCGGCGCGCCCAAGTCCAGCGACCGACCGCTGACCCTGCCGCCGCTCCACCGGCCACGTCTAGGCGGTCCGATCCGGGTTGTTCTCGGGCCGCAGGCCGACAGCTTCACCGAAGAGGGTCTGCGAACCTTCCTCTCCGCGCCCTACACGCTCACCGCGCGGGCGGACAGGATGGGCTGCCACCTCGACGGGCCGCCGATCGCCCATGCAGATGGCTTCAACATAGTCTCAGACGGGATCGTGAACGGCTCGATCCAGGTGCCCGGACACGGACGTCCCCTCATCCTGCTCGCCGACCGCCACACCACCGGAGGGTATCCAAAGATCGCCACGGTGATCTCGGCCGATCTCGGTCGCCTGTCGCAGGTGCGGCCGGGCGAAACGATTGTGTTCGAAGCCGTCACCGTCGAGGAGGCCCAGTCCCTCGCCCGCGGGGCGAGACGTACCCTCGCAGCGCGACGGGCGGCCCTCGTACCGGCCGGCGGCGCAGAGCTCGACAGCGCCTTCCTGCTGTCCTGCAACCTCATCGGTGGCGTCATCTCGGCGAGCGCTCTCGAACCGGCCGCCTGAGGGTGCGACGGTCCCGTCCATACACGACGAAAAGGCTTATCGATGCTCACGCCATTCCACCTCGCCTACCACGTCACCGACCTCGACGCGGCGCGCTGCTTCTACGGCGGTGTGCTCGGCTGCCGGGAGGGGCGCAGCACGGAGACCTGGGTGGATTTCGAATTCTTCGGCCATCAGATCTCGCTGCATCTGGGTGAGCCCTTCGCGACGACCCGGACCGGAAAGGTCGGTACCCACATGGTGATGATGCCCCATCTCGGCGTGGTGCTGCCGCTCGAGGCCTGGGAGGCACTGGCCGCCCGCATTGAGGCGGAAGGCGTTGCTTTTGACATCCCGCCGGTAATCCGTTTCGCGGGGGAGCCCGGCGAGCAGCGCACGATGTTCTTCTTCGACCCAAGCGGTAACCCCATCGAAATCAAGGGTTTTAGGGATCTCAAGAGCGTCTTCGAACACTGACTTACATTCGCAGTTAGCCCTCACGCGCCTGAATGCCGGCTCGTTCGTTCCGTGGCGCGGTCGAGCAGGCGGAAGGCGGAGCATGATGGCGATTCGCTGTTGAATGTCCGCTCTCAAGCGAAGAAGAGAAGCGCCTGGATGGCTGAAATGGGCGCCAAGCCGAACGACCGGTTTTGCGGCTGGCAGCGGCCTGGCGCGACTTAGATTGGCCGAAAGCGGACTGGCTGGTTTCGACTTCACCATGTCCTTAAGCGGACGTCGCAACAGCCTCGCTTCCCGTATCCAAAGAACACGTTTTGCCGACCTTTGAATAGCCGACATGGTTACCCGACAGGATTTCAATCGCGTTGATCAGTCTATCATATACGGCCTACGACCATCGGGAAAACGATCGTTTTCGGGGCATCAGGGCGTACCCACTTGAACGATCTGTTGGGGTGGTTCTCCGCCAGGCCGCTTCCAAGTAGCCGCGAATCGAAGCGGACGTCGCGGTTTGGCCCGCTCACGACCCCTTGCAGACCCACGGAACGTTCGCTTGTAGCTTGCTCGGGGTGGCAGGAATCTACTGCCGGAACGGGCAGTCATGCGGCTGCAGCCGAGCCCTGCAAGAAGTGAGTTATTCACGAACAAACTTCACCTGCCGTCATGAACTGAGCCGCATACTCCTCCTCGATCGAGGATGGTTAAAGATGTTCAAGCGGCTCGCGGACCGCGTTTCATTGCGCCGCCAGATCAGTCTGCTCGCCGGCGCCATCGGCCTTGCTATTGTCGGCGTGACCACGATCGGGTCCGCGCTGCTGGCGCGCGGGCAGGCCACCGATATGGCGCAGAACACCCTCCTGCAGGTCGCCCGGTCGATGGCCGATCGACTTGATCAGGACATGGCCGAACGCCTGCGGGAAGTCCGCAACGTTGGTTCACTCGAACCGCTGCAGCCCCACTGGATGGCGAACACCGGCGGCCTGCGCATAGTGCTTGAGACGATGCAGAGGACGTTGCCGGACTACGCCTGGATCGGGTTTGCCGATCGCGACGGCCGGGTGCGTGCCGCAACAGGCGGCGTTCTCGATGGGGTAAGCGTCAGCCAGCGCCCCTGGTTCAGCAATGGTCTTCGGCAAGCGGCGGTGGAGGATGTGCACGCGGCAGCCCTGCTGGAATCCAAGCTTCCTCCCTACAGCGATGGAACGCCGTTTCGGTTCGTGGACTTGGCTGTCCCGGTCCGCGATGCCTCGGGACAGATCATCGGTGTCCTTGGGGCGCACCTCAGCTGGCGATGGGCAGACGTGGTCCGGCGCGAGGTCCTGTCGTCTCGCAGACCTGAGCTGAAGGAGGACGTAGTCGTCCTCGATCGCTCCGGCCGAGTTCTGCTCGGATCCGACGCTTTGGCGACCCCGTACACGGCCGCGGAACTCGCATCCGGGAATTTCAGCGTCCAGAGCGCTGAGGGCACTCGGCTTGCTGCGGTCGCTGCAACGCGCGGTCGAGGCGAATATCCGGGCCTGGGATGGACCGTCGTCGCGCTGCAGCCGATCGATACGGCGCTGGCCGGGGCTAACCGTCTGACCAGCCTGATCCTTCTCCTCGGGCTCGCCACGGCTATCCTCGGTGCTGTCGGTATCTGGTGGGTCGCGGCCCGGCTGACCCAGCCACTGACGCAGCTGACGGCGGCAGTCGACCGCATCGGCCGCGAGGCGAATGCGACGATGACGCGCCACCTGCACGGCTCTCCCGAGGTTCTGCACCTATCGACCTCTGTCAGATCGCTCTTGAGACGCATCGGCACGGTCGAGGCGGGTGCCCGCCTTATCGAAGCGGAGGCCTCACACGCGATCGAAGCCGCAGAGAATCGCCTCAAACGTCTCGGCGCCGATCTGCACGCCATGCAGGTTCTTGCCGACACCGACGCACTGACTGCTCTCCTCAACCGACGCGCGTTCCTGCCCTTAGCCAACGGCGCGATGAGCAACTTCAAGCGGTACCGGCGTTCGATCTGCATTCTGATGATCGACATCGATCACTTCAAGCGTGTCAACGACCTGTACGGTCATGCCGCGGGCGATGAGGTTATCCGCCAAGTTGGGCGCATCGTCAGCGAGGCTATCCGACCCACCGACAAGGTGGCGCGGTTCGGTGGCGAGGAGTTCGTGGTCCTGCTCTGCGAAATTGGTCTGGAAGGCGCGGCTATCTTCGCGGACCGCATCCGACAGACGGTGGCAAACACTGTATTTGAGCCTGGCGGTCAGTGTCTCAGAGCTACAATCAGCATCGGCATGGCCGAGGCTGAGTTCACCGATGGCGACGTCGACCACACGATCGAACGGGCAGACCGCGCACTCTATGCGGCCAAGTCCGGCGGCCGCAACTGCGTGCGATCGTTTGAGGCTTCAAAATTACCAGGTCTGAAAGCGGCAGCTTAGAGCGACCGCGGGATATCCCAGTCGCTTACGTGAGAGGCTACTGGGTCGAGATCTCCCGGATCGCCGAGCCCTTACTTTTACATTGAGAGCGACGAGGCGGCTGAAGCTGTCGTCACGGGGCACAGGGTCGTCGTGCATGATCTGACCCAAAGGTGAACCAGTCTCTATCCATGCAGCTTTAGTTAGCGATGATCAACGCACCTGGGCGATTAAGAACGCCTAACAGAACGGCACCGAGCTTGGTTTTCAGCGTTGGTTTGGCATGGCCAGACTGCTTCTCCCCGATGATCTCTGGGATGAGATCGCGCCGCTCCTCCCGCCGCCTCGGCCGCGTCCGAA
>NZ_VRVA01000087.1:0-23741 GCF_008039945.1 Methylobacterium sp. WL64 | reverse complement strand
GCTCTGGGATCTCCGCGGGCGGGGCCGGCCGGGGGCTTGTCTCCGGCGGGGCGACCGCGGCGTCGTTGGCCGGCGCCGGAAGCCCCCCGTGATCGACTTCGAGCCGTTCGATCGCAGTGTCGAGCGCCCGGCGTTCGAGATCGATATCCGCTTCCGAGAGCGGGGGGTCCAGCGAGCGGAGCTGACTGATGAGGGCGTTGCGGGCGCGGTCGTAGACCGCCTTGCGCAGGGCGGGTGATCGGTCGGGCAGCGCATCGAGCGCGCGTGCCAGAAGCGGGTAATAATCGGCCATGTTGCCCAGGTCCGCGCCTTCGGCCGTCGCCCGGCAGGACCGGTCGATGGCCGAGGACCGACGTTCGTTCCCGAACCGACGATCGGGATCGGCCGCCGGCCGGTGATGTCTGCCCGCCGCGCGGATCGTCACCCGCGAGTCGGTTCCTCCGAAATCGTACCGGGCGGTCGATCCACGAGACCGACGCCCGCCATAGGCTGGTTCTAGATCAAGCGGACGCGGGCTGGATACATGCCGAACAGCAGAAAAGGTGCGTCATCAACGGGATAGGGCTTCGGCCTCAATCCTCGAAGGGATTCTGCATCAGAATGGTATCGTCACGCTCGGGCGACGTCGACAGCAGCGCCACCGGCGCCCCGATCAGCTCTTCGATCCGGCGGACATACTTGATGGCCTGCGCCGGCAGATCTGCCCAGGATCTCGCGCCCGCAGTCGTCTCCGACCAGCCCGGAATGGTCTCGTAGACCGGCTCGACCCGGGCCTGCGCGGCTTGGCTCGCCGGCAGGTGGTCGATCGTCTGCCCGTCGAGCTTGTAGCTGGTGCAGACGCGGATCTCGTCGAACCCGTCGAGGATATCGAGCTTGGTGAGCGCGATGCCATGGATGCCGGAGGTCCGAACCGTCTGGCGCACCAGGACCGCGTCGAACCAGCCGCAGCGACGCTTGCGGCCGGTGTTGACGCCGAACTCGCGGCCACGGGCGCCGATGGTCTCGCCGATCTCGTCATGCAGCTCGGTGGGAAACGGCCCCTCGCCGACCCGGGTCGTGTAGGCCTTGGCGATGCCGAGCACGTAGCCGATCGCGCCCGGGCCGAGGCCGGACCCCGTCGCCGCCTGAGCGGCCACGATGTTCGAGGAGGTGACGAAGGGGTAGGTGCCGTGATCGACGTCGAGCAGCGCGCCCTGCGCGCCCTCGAACAGGATGCGCTTGCCGGCCCGACGCTGGTCGTCGAGGAGCGACCAGACGGTGTCTGCGAAGGGCAGGATTTTGGGCGCGATCGCGGTGAGTTCGGCGAGCAGCGCTTCGGCGTTCACCTCCTCGATGCCGAGGCCGCGCCGAAGCGCGTTGTGGTGGGTCAGAACCCGCTCGATCTTGGCCGGCAGCGCATCGATATCGGCCAGATCGACCACCCGGATCGCGCGGCGGCCGACCTTGTCCTCGTAAGCGGGCCCGATGCCGCGCTTCGTGGTTCCGATCTTCAGGCCGGCGTTGGCAGTCTCACGGAAATGATCAAGTTCGCGGTGGAGCGGCAGGATCAGCGTGGCGTTGTCGGCGATCCGCAGCGAAGCAGGCGAAACCTCGACGCCCTGCGCCTTGATGCGCTCGATTTCGTCCACGAGGTGCCAGGGATCGACCACGACCCCGTTGCCGATCACCGAGAGCTTACCGCCGCGCACGACCCCGGATGGCAGGAGCGCCAGCTTGTACGTCACCCCGTCGATGACGAGCGTGTGGCCGGCGTTGTGGCCGCCCTGGAACCGGACGACGATGTCGGCTTGCTCGGAGAGCCAGTCGACGATCTTGCCCTTGCCCTCGTCACCCCACTGGGCGCCTACAACGACGACGTTGGCCATGCCTGCCTGCTTACCCGCGACGGAAACCGGGACGGAGCAGCCCACGGGTGCGGGCTGCGTACGTCTTGAGCCGTTTCCGCGATCCGCGCGGCGAAATCAAGCAAGGCTGCCACATTGCAGCCCGCACGCTCCGCGGAACGCGCTTATTTCGCCTCGGTGCCGGAGTTCCGGCCGGGGAGTTCCTGCGGCTTGATCACCGGCATCGAACCGGTCTCGTCCGGCTTCACCACGGTGCCGGTGGTGCCGGACTCCGGCGGCTTGATCACACCGTCGTTCTTCTGGAGCTTGTCGCTGAGCGACTGATCCTTGGGTGGCGCGTCGGCGCTGGGGCGGACGCGATCCGGTGGCGTCTGGGTCGATGGCGGCAGGGCCGGATCGGTATCGCGGCCTTTCAGCGGCGCATCCGGGTTCTGGGCATAGGCAGGAACAGCAAACAGGGCCGCCGCAAAAGCGGCGAGCAGGATTTTCCGCGACAAGGTTGGTCTCCCCTCTTGGAACACGAGTTCCGAGAGCAACAGACTTGTGTCGGATCCGTTCCTGTTTGCTGCGTGGCCCGGGCCACTCAACCCTGACGCGCGGCTTCGATATAGAGTTCGCGCAGGCGCCGGGTCAGCGGACCGGGGCCGCTCTCGCCGATCGACCGGCCGTCGATCTCGACCACCGGCATCACGAAGGCTGAGGCGCTGGTGTAGAACGCCTCCTGGGCGTCGTAGGCCTCGGCGACCGAGAACAACCGCTCCTCGACCTTGAGGTCAGCCTCCCCGGCGAGCTTCAACACGCAGGCCCGGGTGATGCCCGGCAGCAGCGCCGTCGAGAGCGGCCGCGTGACGAGCACGCGCTCGCGGCTCACGATGAACGCTGTGGACGACGAGCCTTCGGTCACGGCGCCATCCTCGACCATCCAGGCCTCGGCGACACCGGCCTCGGCGGCCTGCTGCTTGGCGAGAACCTGCGCCAGCAGGGCGACCGACTTGATGTCCCGCCGCTTCCAACGCAGGTCCTCGACGGTGATGACCCGGGCGCCGGTCTCGGCGAGCGGGTTGGCCAGGACGGTCTTGGCCTGCGTGAACATCATCACGGTCGGCTCTGTCCCGGCCTTCGGGAAGGCGAAGTCGCGCTCGGCGACACCGCGGGTGACCTGCATGTAGACGAGCCCCTCGCGGACGCCGTTGCGCGCGACGAGCTCGGTCTGCAGCTTCTCCCATCCGGCCGCGTCGTGCGGGTTGCGGATGCCGATCTCGCCGAGCGAGCGATCCAGGCGGGCGAGATGCGCGGCGTTGTCGACGAGCTTGCCGTCGATAATCGCCGAGACCTCGTAGATTCCGTCCGCGAACAGGAAGCCACGGTCCATGATCGGTACGCGCGCCTCCTCGAAAGGAAGGAATACGCCGTTGAGGTAGACGATGCGGGGAGCGGTCACGGATTGCCTTCCTGTGTTCGTCACGGGCCCAAGCAGGATTCGTGCAGCGGTTTTCGGGCTGCGCCGAAGACGCGCGCGAAGATCGTGTCGACGTGCTTGAAGTGATAGCCGAGGTCGAAGCATTCCTCGATCTGCTCGGGCGTCAGCGCCGCCGTCACCTCGGCATCCGCCTTCAGCAGAGCCAGGAAGTCGCCCTCCCCGCGCCAGACCGGCATCGCGTTGCGCTGGACCAGCCGGTATGAATCTTCGCGGGACACGCCGGCCTGGGTGAGCGCCAGCAGCACCCGCTGCGAATGGACCAGGCCGCCAAGGCGGTCGAGGTTCTTCTGCATGTTGGCCGGGTAGATCAGCAGCTTCTCGATCACCCCGGTCATGCGGGCCAGCGCGAAATCGAGGGTCACCGTAGCATCCGGGCCGATCATCCGCTCTACGGAGGAATGCGAGATGTCGCGCTCGTGCCAGAGCGCCACGTTCTCCATGGCTGGGACGACGTAGCCCCGGACCATCCGGGCGAGGCCGGTGATATTCTCGGTGAGCACAGGGTTGCGCTTGTGCGGCATCGCCGAAGATCCCTTTTGACCTTCGGAGAAGAACTCCTCCGCCTCGAGCACCTCGGTGCGCTGCAGGTGGCGGATCTCGATGGCCAAGCGCTCGAGTGACGAGGCGACGACGCCCAGCGTCGCGAAGAACATCGCGTGGCGGTCGCGCGGGATGACCTGGGTCGAGACCGGCTCGGCGGTCAGGCCCATCTTCTCGGCGACGTATTGCTCGACCCGCGGATCGATGTTGGCGAAGGTGCCGACCGCGCCCGAGATCGCACAGGTGGCGACCTCCTGGCGGGCTGCGACCAGGCGATGGCGGTTGCGCTCGAACTCGGCATAGGCCTGTGCGAGCTTGAGGCCGAAGGTCACCGGCTCGGCATGGATGCCGTGTGAGCGGCCGATGGTGGGGGTGAGCTTGTGCTCCAGCGCCCGGCTTTTCAGGGCCGCCAGCAGCGCGTCGACATCGGCGATCAGGATGTCGGCGGCGCGCACGAGCTGGACGTTGAGACAGGTGTCGAGCACGTCCGACGAGGTCATGCCCTGGTGGACGAAGCGCGCCTCCGGGCCGACGATTTCGGCGAGGTGGGTGAGGAACGCGATGACGTCGTGCTTCGTCACCGCCTCGATCTCGTCGATGCGGGCCACGTCGAACGCCGCATCCTTGCCCTTGGCCCAGATCGTCTCCGCCGCCGCCTTCGGCACGACACCGATCTCGGCCAGCGCCGTGGTGGCATGGGCCTCGATCTCGAACCAGATCTTGAAGCGACTCTCGGGCGACCAGATCGCCGTCATCGTCGGGCGGCTGTAACGGGGGATCATGGGGGCCTCGGCACGGTCCGGAGTTCGTGCGTGGCCGGTAGCATGCGGCGGCCCGGCCGCTCAATGCGGTTCACGCAGGCCAGCGCCACGCGAGAGCATGCCGTTTGATGTCGATCCCGGTCAGGGCACGCGGACCCAGCCCTGTCCCATCAGGCGCTCCTGCGGGCGAAACCGGGATTTGTAATCCATCTTGCGCGAGCCCTCGACCCAATAGCCGAGGTAGAGATACGGCAGCCCGAGGCGACGGGCGCGCTGGATGTGGTCGAGGATCATGTAGGTGCCCGGCGAGCGCCCGGCCTCCTCCGGATCGTAGAACGAGTAGACCATCGACAGGCCGTCCGCGAGGACGTCGGTGAGGCAGTAGGCGAGCGGCGGGCCGAACCCGCGGCCGGTAATCGCCGTGTCCGGACCACGCCGCCGGTACGACACCAGATGCGTGTCGACGTGGCTGTCCTCGATCATCATGGCGTAGTCGAGCACCGTCATGTCGACCATGCCGCCATCGCCGTGGCGGGCGTCGAGGTAACGGCGGAACAGAGCGTACTGCTCCGAGGCTGGGCGATTCGGTTCCGGCGCGCCGATCCAGTCGTCGTTGCGCGCCAGGATCCGCTTCTGGCTGGCGGTCGGCTGGAAGTCATCCACCACCACCCGCACCGAGATGCAGCCGCGGCAGGTCTCGCAGGCCGGGCGATACGCGATGGTCTGCGAGCGGCGGAAGCCACCCTGGGTCAAGATCTCGTTGAGGTCCCGGGCACGGCGCCCGACCAGATGCGTGAACACCTTTCGCTCCTCCTGGCCCGGAAGGTACGGGCACGGCGAAGGCGCGGTCAGGTAGAATTGCGGAGTGTCGCGCGGGTGACTCGTCACGCTTGGTCTTGGCCCTGCACCGGGTGGTCCTTGCGGCGCCGGCGTACCAATGTACAGGCGACGCGGCCGGGCTCAATGCCCCCGGCCGCTCGCCGCATGAGAATTTCGTCGCGCCTACGGGATCTCAGCGGTCGTGGACGACGGCCAGGCCGAGCAGCAGGTCGTGGCCCAGGCGTCGATCGGCGCGCATCAGGCCGAACGCGACATCGAGGCACCACAGAAGGAAGGTCGAGACCGCAACGTAGAACAGCAGCGCGTGGACAGCCGCGCTGATGAAGTCCACGGGGCCGCCGCGCTCGGGGGCGACAACCCGGAGGCCCATCAGGCGCTGCCCGATGGTGCTCTGCTTGGCTCCTCCCACCGTGATTGCGCTGTAGATCACGCCGCTCGCCGGAAGCACCGCAAACAAGGTCCAGCCGAGCCCGAAGGTCACCACGCCGACGACCGTGATCAACAGCGTCAACAGAGTGGTGAAGCCGAAGATGAACAGGATATCGAGGAGGTACGCGACGGTGCGGGCCCCGAGGCTGGCACGCACGAACGGGATGGGCAGCGAAGCCGCGTAGCCGGGGGCCTCGTAGCGCTGCTCGGCATAACCGGGTTGGGGATTCTGCATGGTGTCGCGTCCTGCAAGCGAGGCGGCCGATCGAAACGTGGGTGCGGAAAGCGACCGCCGCAAGAGCGGATGCGCGTGCGTTCAGCGCTGCGCCGGATCATCGGCCTCCGCGTCCGGCGTGTCGAGGTAGAACCGCTTCAGCAGGTAGAGCGAAGAACCGGACAGGCTGCTCCCCTCGGTGGCCAGCGCGATGAGCGTCGCGCCAGCATCGAAGCGGCAAGTCAGCCAATGCTGACGGTTGCCCTCGGCATAATCGACCCGGACAGTATCCGCGGCTGGCCCCGGCGCGGCGCGCAGCAACCGGATGCCGGGCTGCGGCGCCACAGCCGGGAGAGCACGCCGGCAGGTCGCGACGCGTTCCTGGCGGAGCGTGTCCTGGCAGGCCGCGAGCCCCCCTAGGAAACCCGCCACCACCGCCGCTCCGAGGAGCCAGCGGCGCCCATGCCTCACCGGATGGTGCGCAGGCGCTCTGCGACCCGGGGCGCGTGGTAGGTCAAAACCCCATCGGCACCGGCGCGCTTGAAAGCGAGGAGAGCCTCCACCATCGCGCGGTCACCATCGAGCCAGCCGTTGCGGGCCGCCGCCTCGATCATCGCGTACTCGCCGGACACCTGATACGCGAAGGTCGGAACCTGGAACTCGTCCCGTACCCGCCGGATGATGTCGAGATAGGGCAGCCCCGGCTTCACCATCACCGAGTCGGCTCCCTCTGCGAGATCGAGCCTGACCTCGTGAAGAGCCTCCGCAGAGTTGCCCGGGTCCATCTGATAGGTGCGCTTGTCGCCCACCAGCGCTGCCTGGGTGCCGATCGCATCGCGGAATGGCCCGTAGAATGCGCTCGCATACTTGGCCGCGTAGGCCATGATCTGCACGTCGAGGAAGCCGGCCTTGTCGAGCCCGGCCCGGATCGCGCCGACGCGCCCGTCCATCATGTCAGAAGGGGCGATGATGTCGGTGCCGGCCTCGGCCTGGATCAGGCTCTGCTCCACCAGGATCGCCACCGTTTCGTCGTTCAGGATCGCGCCGTCCTTCATCAGCCCGTCGTGGCCGTGGCTGGTATAGGGATCGAGCGCCACGTCGGTCATCACGCCGATTTCGGGCACCGCCCGCTTCACGGCCCGCACCGCGCGGCAGACCAGATTGTTGGCGTTGAGCGCCTCGGAGCCGGTCGGATCGCGCAGCGCGACCTCGGTGTAGGGGAAGAACGAAACCGCCGGGATGCCGAGCCGCGCCGCACGTTCCGCGTCGCGTACGATCTCGTCCACGGAGAGCCGCTCGACCCCTGGCATCGAGGCGATCGGCTCTCGCCGACCCTCGCCCTCGATCACGAACATCGGCCAGATCAGGTCGTCGACCGTGAGCGTATGCTCACGCACCAACCGCCGCGACCACTCCGCCTTTCGGTTGCGGCGCGGGCGCTGCGTGATCTTCAGCACTTCCGGACGCGCGCTCTCGCGAGCGGCCTCCAGGGCGATCGGGCGCGGCTCTGGCAAGGTGTCTGACATGCGGCTTCGGTATCGTGCGCGCGGTGAAGCGTGGGTCGCGCGGCGCATCGGCGCTGGGGCTGTCGGACTAGCACACCCTCCGAGCACGGTGAAATCAGACCGTTGACGCAGGGCGCCGGAACCGATTCAACCCAGCGCATCCCCCATCAATCGCGGCCCCGACGATGCATTGGCTTTTCTCACCCACGGACACGCCGTAGTGCCCGCCTCCTTCCCGATCCGGCGCAAGGGTGTTCGGCCGGGCGATACGCCCACCGACCGGATCGAGCGCGCGCCGGGGCCGGCTCCCGGGACATGGGACACGGTCCTCGTCTGGTTCATGCGGATCACCGCGTTGTTCTGGCTGGCCAAGAGCATCGCGTCCTGGGCGACGATCCTCGACGTCATGCCAGAGTCGCGCCCCTTCGAAATCGAGCCGTTCGGCCGCCAGGCCGCGATCGTCTACTTCGCCGTGGTGGACGCGTCGGCCGCCATCGGCCTGTGGCTGACGAGCGCGTGGGGCGGCGTGATCTGGTTGCTGGCCGTGACATCCGCGATGACGCTGGCGGTGTTGACCCCGCAACTTGTGCCGATGCCGGTGCCGTTGCTCGTATTCGGCCTCACCGTCGTGCTGATGTACTTCATGCTGTCCTGGCTGGCCGCCCAGGAAGCACGGTGAACGAAGCGTTCTGATCTTCGCTTCAGTTTGTCTTTACCGCGAAGAGTAAATCGGGAATTCATCCTGTCGCTTAAATCGCCTTTCATTCCCGGTACGTAGCTTAGCCATCATCAGCGGCACCGCATCGAACGGGCGCCGCGGCATCAGACGGTGAGGCAGACGATGAAGACCCAGAGCGCCCGTGTCGCGAAGAGCGAGGCCCCCGAGGAGACCCCGTCCGCCAAGGGCTCCTACTTGGAGGCGCTTCACTTGGTCGAGCGGCTGCACCGCCGGCTGCTGGACGTGATCAAGGACGAGTTCGAGCGCCGCGGCCGGGAAGACGTCAACAGCGTCCAGGCGCTGCTCCTGTACAACATCGGCGACAAGGAGTTGACCGCGAGCGAATTGCGGACGAAGGGCTACTATCTCGGCTCCAACGTCTCCTACAACGTCAAGAAGCTCGTCGAGGCCGGCTACCTGCACCACGCCCGCTCGAAGACCGACCGTCGTTCGGTCCGGATCAGCCTGACCGAGAAGGGCCAGCAGGTCCACGAGATCATCCAGGGGCTCTACGACAAGCATGCCCGCACGATCGCGCCAATCGGAGGCATTTCGGACGACGACTTCGGCCGGCTGAATACGGCTCTGGGCCGCCTCGAGCGTTTCTGGACCGACCAGATCCGTTACCGGCTCTGATCCGTGCGGCTTAAAGGTTCAGGAGGCTAACGATCCCGGCGATGACCGCGTAGGCGAAGCCCGCATTGATGGCGACGCCGAAGAGGCCGATCACCAATCCGCCCATGACGACAAGGCCGTCGCGCTCGACGAGGCCGAGGCCCACGAGGCAGACGGCGAGCCCCAGAGGGATCTGCCCGACGATCGGTGCGGCCACGATCAGCGCCAGCGCCAGCGCCAACAGGGCGATCCCCATCCCGCGCATGCCCAGCGCGGTCTCGAACACGCTGACGCGGGGACGCGACCAGCGCTCCAGACGCCGTAGGATCGGCACCGCCCGGGTGACGGCGCGCCTTACATCGGTGAGCGCGATCGATCGGCCGAGCAGGATCCGTGGCAGCCACGGCGCCGACATGCCGGCCGCGATCTGAACCGCCACAAGCAGCAGCAGGAGCCCGCAGATCAGCGGGATCGGCGGCGGCATCGGCAAGCAGTTCGGCAAGCCGAGCAGCACCACGAGCAGCGCGAAGGCGCGATCCCGCAGGACCGCGACGATGTCGCCCACGGTAAGGCGCTCCCCCTCCTGGCTCGCCAGCACAGTGAGGACGTCCGACGTTCGTGAACCGGCAGTCAAGGATCCGCCAACCTTCGCTGTCCTGGCGCGGGCTCTAGCCGAGATCACCCGGCAGGCCAAGCGCGGGGCTGCCGCACGAATTTATCGTGGGCGCCCGGCCGGAGATCCCTACCTGAGGTCAGCTCGATTCACCCTGAAGCATATCTTACGTCAATCAAAGCATATTTTCGAATCGACGCAGATCTCGGACAGCACGTTGGCGCAGCTTCAGGTAATTTTCCAGTGAACCTACGATGAGCAGAGCGGCACTCTACGTCGTTTGCCTGTAGGTATAAGGCTCGCCACACAGGACGGATCCGTGTGCAGGAGCAAAGCCTTCGTAATAAGCCGGAGCAGACGGCTCGGACCCGCCCTTGCGGCTTTTCTTTTCTTTGCGCAGGCTTCTCCGGCATGCGGCGGAGAGATCGATGCGCTTCTGTTCGGCAGCCTCGACGCCGGCGCTGCGACGTTCCTGACCATCGGCGCGAAGCTCGGGCTCGGCCCCCTCGATCAGGACGGCTTCGTCATACTCGCGAGCGTCGGAAGCGGCCTGCAACGCGAACGCGGCGACTTCGGCCTTCCGCGCACGCGCTACGCGTTCAACGCGGCCGCGGTGCTCGGTTACCAATGGTTCTTCGATTGGGGAACGGCCGCAATCTTCGCGGGGCCTGAAGGCTCGATGGAGATGCTGGCCGACGGGCGCGCCGTGGCGGTCTCGCCAGCCGCGTATGGCTTGCGCCTACACGCCGAAATCTGGGCACGCCCGACGGACAATACGCTCCTGCAGGCGACCGCTGTCGCCGGCTCGACGCGCGACAGTTTATGGACACGGCTGGCCTGGGGCTATCGGATAGGCGGTGCTTATCTCGGCCCTGAAATCAGCGTCTACGGAGACGAGACGGGCTATCGGAAATGGAATCTCGGCTTGCACGCAACCGATTTCGCCATCGCCCGCTACAGCTTCCGTGTGTCGGCCGGTCTCCAAACCGAGACGGCCCGGCGAAGCGCCTCACCCTACGTGGCGTTGGCGGTCTGGTCGCCCTGGTGAGCGCGCTCGGATTCGAGGGCGCCGAGGAAACGGCCCGCATCCGCACGGATCTCGGCCCGGCGCTGGTCGCTCATGGCCCGGAGGGTCCGATACGGCATCGTCATGCGCGGGTTCCCGGACAGCGTATCCGCGTTCTCGATCAGGAAATTCCAGTACAGGTAGTTGAATGGGCAGGCGTCCGGCCCCGCCTTGACCTTCACGTCGTAGGCGCAACGCGTGCAGTAGTCCGACATCCGGTCGATATAGGCGCCTGAGGCGGCGTAAGGCTTCGAGCCCATCACGCCCCCATCGGCCCACAGCACCATGCCGTGCACGTTGGGCAGCTCGACCCATTCGTAGGCATCGGCGAACACGATCAGGTACCATTCCTCGATCTGTGCCGGATCCAGGCCTGCGATCAGGGCAAAGTTTCCGGTCACCATCAGGCGTTGGATGTGATGGGCGTATGCGTGGCGCCGGGTATCGGCGACCACATTGGCGATGCAATTCAGCTTCGTCTCACCCGACCAATAAAACCACGGGAGGTTCCTTCCAGCATCCAGTGCATTGGTCTCCCGATACTCGGGCATCCGCGCCCAGTAGACGCCGCGGACATATTCCCGCCACCCGAGGATCTGCCGGATGAACCCCTCGACGGAGTTGAGCGGCGCAGTGCCGTCCCGATAGGCGCGCTCGGCGGCCCAGCAGACTTCCTCCGGGGTCAACAGTCCAGCGTTGAGCGGCGGCGAGAGCAGCGCGTGGTAGAGGTACGGCGCACCGGCCTTCATGGCATCCTGGTAATCGCCGAAGGTGGGCAAGCATTGTTCGATGAAGTGCTTGAGGGCGGCCAGCGCGTCGGCCCGCGTTACCGGCCAGGAAAAGGCCGCGAGATCGCCGAAATGGCCGGCGAACTCACGCTCCACCAGCGCGATGGCATCCCGGGTGGTCGCATCGGGCTGGAACCCGATCCGGTCCGGCAGCTGGTGCCCTTTCGGTAGGCGCTTACGGTTATCAGGATCAAAGTTCCAGCGACCGCCGACTGGCTCGCCACCATCCATGAGGAGTCCGGTCCGACGCCGCATGCCGCGGTAGAAGGTCTCCATCCGCAGATGATGACGCCCCTCGGCCCAGCGGTCGAAATCCGCCCGCGGGCACAGGAAGCGGTTGTCGGATCGGATCTCCACCGGGACGGGCAGCGTCTCGCGCCAGTCCTGCATCATCTCCCAGACCCGCCACTCACCGGGTTCGGTGACGACGACGGTATCGGGTGCATGATGAGCGACAGCCCGCTCCAGCTCGCCCGTGAAGCTGCCGGTGTTGCCGGGATCAGTCAGGCGGACGTAGTCGACTGCGATACCCTCGGCCTCCAGTTCGGCCGCGAAATGGCGCATGGCGGCGAACAGGAAGGCGATCTTCTGCTTGTGGTGGCGGACATAGGTCGCCTCGTCCCGCACCTCGACGAGCAGGACGACGTCGAGTTCGGGATCAAGGTCGAGCAGGCTCGACACGCGCCGGTTCAGCTGATCGCCGAGGACGAACCGTAAGACCCCTCCGGTCCGCCGAGCGAGCTTCGCCGGCACCCCGTCAGCCCTTCGTGCGCAGGTTGGCGCGCCCACCATCGACCTCGATTACCTGCCCGGTGATCCAGCCGGCCTCGTCCGACACCAGGAAGGCCGCGAGCGCCGCGATATCCTCCGGCCGCCCCAGACGCTGGAGTGCGTGCATGGCGGCGATTCCCTGGGCCAAAGTCTCGTTTCCGGTGATGGCGGCGGCCAACGGCGTCCGGGTCAGTGAAGGCGCAACCACGTTGACCCGGATCTGCGGTGCCAGTTCGGCCGCAAGCGACAGGCCGAGCGCCTCGACGGCACCCTTGGCCATCGCCACCGAGGCGTGCGCCGGGAAGCCCTGTGCCACGGCCACCGTCGAGAACAGCACGACACCGGAGCCCGAATCGCCGGCGCCGGACTTGAGTGCGGCTGCGGCGGATTGCACGGCCGAGAAGGCGCCGAGCGCATTGAAGCGGAAGTCGGCCTCCACATCGGCCCGGGTCAGCCGTCCGAGCGGCCGCAGGTTGATGGTGCCGACCGCGTAGACCAGACCCGCGAGACAAGGCCCCGCCGCCTCGCTGGCAGCTGCGAAGAAGTCCGGATCGCCGACGTCCCCCGCCGTAAAGGTCGTATCGCCGAGTTCGTCGGCCGCTTGCGCCAGCCGGTCGCCGTCCCGGGCCGCGAGATGCAGGGCGTAGCCGCGCGCCCGCAGAACCCGGGCGGTCGCCAGGCCAATTCCCCCCGTGCCTCCGTAGATCAGAACCTGTCGCACGCACGGGCCTCTTGCTACCCAACCTGGCCCGGACAAAGTAAGGCCGGTGCTGTTGCCGGGCAGGCGGCCGGCCCACCCTCTCCACGTGCACAAGGTCGCAGGCGGCAAGCATGAAGTTCGCGTTCGCCGGCATCGATTTCCTCGGCGGCGTGTTCGAGGGCCTCGTCGAGGCCGGCTGGAAGCCGGTCAAGCTGTTCACCCGGCCCTGCGACGGCGTCTACGACCACAACGACGTGCTGGTCGCCCGCGCTCGTTCGATGCGCCTGCCGATCCAACTGTCGCGTATCCGCGAGCGCGACATCGAGGCCCTTCAGGCAGAGCATGGCAAGGATTGGGCCTTGGTTGTCGCCGGCTATCCCTGGCTTGTGAAGGGCTGGCGCGGACGGGTTGCCTACGGATTGAACATCCACCCCTCACCGCTACCGACCGGACGCGGCCCCTACCCGCTGTTTCGCGCGGTGCTGGACCGGTACGAGACCTGGGGTGTCACGGCTCACGTGCTCGCCGACGGGTTCGACACCGGCGATATCCTGGCCCAGGAGATCTTCGGCCTCGAATCGGCCGAGTCCCACGAGACCGTGCTCGCGAAGTGCCAGATGGCGGCCCGGCGTCTCGCGTCAGGACCGATCGGCAAGGACCTTGCCGCACGCTGGCGACGTGCCGAGCCTCAGGGCGACGGGTCGTACTGGCCCCGGGCCACCGACGGCGACCGGACCCTCGACTTCCGCCAGGATGTCGAGTCGATCCTGCGCCGGGTCAGGGCATTCGGTACCGTCGAAACCATCGCCCGGCTGGGCGACGCGCGGGTCTACGTCGCCGCGGCGCAGGGCTGGCGCGAGCGCCACCCGCACACGCCCGGCACCGTCGTGCACCGCCATCGCCGGCACGTCGTGATCGCCGCGCTGGACGGTTACGTGCAGATCACCCGCTGGTCGCCGGTGCCGTTGGCCGAGGCCGCGCAGGTCGGGCGCTGACGCCGCGCGTTGTAGCGTGCGGGAACGCATTCGTGATGGGCGGTGTTTCCGCGGGTCCTGGACGTCACGGAGCCTCGCATGTCGACACGCGCAAGCCTCGCCGCAGCCCTCGGGCTTGCCGCGCTGTTCACCGGATCCGCTTTCGCGCAGGGCGTGATCGTGGATCAGGACGATTTCGGTCCCGACGATGAGGTCGTCGTGCGCGACTACATCGTGCGCCGTCCGGTCGGCCCGGGCCCGATCGTCGGATCGATCCCGCTTCGGCCGGGTACCATCGTGCCGGCTGATGTCGAACTTGCGCCGTTCACCGATACACAGAACCCGCGCCTGCGCCGCTACGGCTACTTCGTGGCCCCCGGTGATAAAGTCGTGGTTGTGGATCCGGCGACCCGCGCGGTGGTACGCATCTTCGACCGCTGAGCCTGAACCGGCGCTGGTTCGCCTTCCGGTCGCCGATCCGCTAACACCCTGGTGCGAACGATCAAGAAAAGCGCCAGGGGGAAATACATGAAGGCCAAGCCATACGTGGTCTCGGGCGAAGCGCTGCTCGTCTCGGTGCTGCTCCTCCTGTCGGGGGCGATGCTGTTCGAGTGGATGGTGATCTCGCCGGACAGTCCGGTCTCTGCGCTCCTGCGCGTGATCGGCGCCGCGGCTGCCGCCTTTGTGGCGATCCTGCCCTTCCGCCGAGCCTGAGCACCACACTCACCAGTCGCTGAGCGCAGCGCGCTTCCAGCGGTCGGGGGCGACGCAGCGATACTCGAAGGCTTCGTCCCAGGCATGATCGCCCGGCGAGCAGGTCTCACGGCTGCTCCGCGGCGGGTTCGATGGCGTCTCCCGGACGGAGGCGGCCTGAACCCGTCCCCCATCGCTCACCCGGAACACGGGACCGTTCCCGGTCCCGTAGACCAGATCCCGGCCATCGAAGCCTAAGGTGCGCGCGAAGGCACCGTCACGGTTGCCGTCGAGCGCGATCGACTGGCCCGCGCCCAGCAGGATCGGCACACCGGTGAAACGGCCGGCCGCGGTGTCGATCCCGATCCCGTAGGTGCCCTCCCCCTGGAACGAGAAACCACGGTCGGTCACCGAGCCGGGGAGGTTGCCCAGCAGGACGCCGTAGCCGGTGTGGGCGCCCGGAACGCCGCCCGTGGAGATCTGAAGGCCGACCCGTTGGCGATTGCGATCCGTCGTCGGCGATTGCGCGGAAACGTCGATCTCGGCTCCGATGCAGGAGGCGACCGGGTCGGCCTCCTGGGTCATGTCCACGCAGTTGAAGTTTCCGGCCCAGGACGGCCCCACCGGACCGATGCCGTTGGGCTCCTTGAAGATCGTGCCGTTAACGGCAACGTTCTGCGCTCCGGTGCTGGCCAGGCTCCGGTTGTGCAGTTCGCCCGTGATCGTCCACTCGTAGCCAGCATTCTGCGGGCCCGACGAGCCCAGCGCCCACAGCGCCTTGTAGGTGTGGCCCGGCTCTCCCGACCCCTCCGGGATGTGCCGGTCGACCCGCAGCGTCGAAGCAGGATCGAAACCCCCTGGACGGTTCCACAGGAATGCGTGGCCGCCGTCGAGGCCCGGCAGGCCGCTGCCCTGGACATCGTGGGAGAGCCCCGTGGTCCAGGATGGGGGCGCTGCAGGGGTGGGCGCGACGCCGGGCGCCTCGGCGCGGATGGTGGCCGGCAAGGCGGCCGAGACGAGACATGACAAGACTGCGAGGCGGGGGCGGATGCGCATGGATCGTCTCCGGGGCCCCGTGGGTGCTGGGGGCGTCGAGGTTGTGCGCCGAGCCTGCCGGCTCGGCATCGGAAAAGCCATGATTCCGGCAACTGGCTCGAACGCGGTGGTCGGACCGTGCGTTTGGGTCCCACAGAGCATCGTGATCTGATGCGCAACACATCGAGATGAGGAGAGCGACCTGTGTCGAAGTCGCTGCGATTCCTGCGGAACTGGTTCCTGCTGTCGATCCCGGTCGGGTTGTTCGTCGGCCGCTTCATCAAGGCGGGCAAAGGACCGTCAATGCCCAAGGATGAGCGTCGGTAGCAGCCTCAGCGCATCGCCGGATGCACGCCGCTCGTGACAGAGGGCGGCGTGCGCCGATCCGCGCACAACGTCGGAGGCTCAATCCGGAACTTTAATTTCGTGAAGATACAACCATAGTCAATCGATCATTAGTGTTTTCGGCGCATTTTTACTGACATCGCGGCATATCGGCCGAGATTTCCAGGGTCATTCGGCCATGCCCCGCACCGCCAGGCCCCCGAGCGGCTTCGTCGAGCGACGCACCAGCGACCGCAAGGCAACGGCGCTCCTGGCCTTCGCGCAGCACCCCGACGGATCGCGCTTTCCCTGCCGGATCCAGAACCTTTCCGACGGCGGCGCTATGCTGGAATTCCTCGGCTCCCAGGCTGTCACGTTGGAGACGGCGTTCGACCTCGTGCTGGCGAATACCGAAATACGCTACGCCGTGAAACTAATCTGGCGGAAAGAGCGGACGGCCGGGGTTCTGTTCTGCGTGTGAGGACCGATTGGCCCGAAACTGCGAATCGCAATCTTCACGGCACACAAGATAAGCACACACAAGGACAACGTAGAATTTTTCTGATTTTCTAACTATTTACTTCTCGTCTGCCGGCTTTGGTCATCCGTACGCGATCGGATCAAGCCGGAGCCCGATCTCATTCGGGTCTTCATCATCGTGAATTGCATGGTGAGCGCGCTGGGACTCGAACCCAGGACCTACAGATTAAAAGTCCGTTGCTCTACCAGCTGAGCTACGCGCTCGCGTCCGGGGACCGCCCTGCGGCGGCCGCGCGGGGACGGCGCGTTCGCAATAGGTGAGCGGAGCCGGGGGGTCAACACGGGGTTGTGGGTGGCGCCTATTCGCCGTCCCCGCGAGCGCGCTCGACAATGCTCCGGGCCTCGGCGAAGGCTGCGTCCGGGTCGAGGGTGGTGGTGTCCAAGCGGACCGCGTCGTCGGCCATGCGCAGCGGCGCTGCGGCCCGGGAGGCGTCGCGGGCGTCGCGGGCCTCGATGTCGGACAGGATCGCCGAGAAGGTCGCGGCTTCGCCGCGTCCGCTGAGTTCAAGGTGGCGACGGCGGGCGCGCTCCTGGGACGAGGCGGTGATGAACAGCTTCACGCTGGCCATCGGGCAAACCACCGTGCCGATGTCGCGACCGTCCAGCACGGCGCCCTGAGGATCGGCCGCGAAGCGGCGTTGCCAAGCCAGCAGGGCGGCGCGCACCTCTGGGACTGCCGAGATCCGCGAGGCCGCCTCGCCCATGGCGCGGTCGCGCAGGCGCGGATCATCCAACCTGTCGGCGTCGAGGGCCTGGGCCGCCCGGGACGCGGCCTCCGAATCGTCCAGGGACAGGCCGAAATCGATCATGGACAGCGCAACGGCGCGGTAGAGGAGCCCGGTGTCGAGATGCGGCAGCCGGTAATGGTCGGCCAGTCGCTTAGCCAGCGTTCCCTTGCCGGAGGCGGCCGGTCCATCGATCGCGATGACGAGCGGCATGATGTCAGGCCCCGATCTGGCCGCCGAGGGCCTGCATGGACGGCAGGAAGCTCGGGAAGCTGGTGGCGATCATTGCCCCGTCATCCACCGTGACCGGAGCCTTCGCTGCGAGCCCCATCACCAGGAACGCCATGGCGATCCGGTGATCGAGATGCGTCGCAACCGTGCCGCCTCCGGGCGCAGCCGTGCCGTCGCCTTCGACGACAAGGTCGTCCCCCTCCACGCTATGCCGGACGCCGGTAGCGGCAAGGCCCGCCGCGACGGCAGCGAGCCGGTCGGATTCCTTCACCCGCAATTCGTGCAAGCCATTCATCCGGGTCCGGCCTTCGGCGAAGCTCGCGGCCACCGCCAGCACCGGGTACTCGTCGATCATCGCGGGCGCCCGCTCGGCCGGGACATCGACCCCAGAGAGGCGGCTCGCGCGCACACGCAGGTCCGCGACGGTCTCGCCGCCCTCCTCCCGCTCGGCCACGCGCTCGATCTGCGCGCCCATCTCCAGCAGGGTGGTGATCAGCCCGGTCCGCAGCGGGTTCATCATCACGCCCTCGATCGTCACGTCGGATCCGGGCACGATCAGCGCCGCCACCAGGGGGAACGCCGCCGAGGAGGGATCGGCCGGCACGACCACCTCGGTCCCGCGCAGGGTTGGCTGCCCGGTGAGTGACACCTTGCGGCCGTGGCCGCCCGGGCCGTGCGGCTCGACGCGGACCTCGGCGCCGAACAGGCGCAACATCCGCTCGGTGTGGTCGCGGGTGGCGGCCGCCTCGATCACCGTGGTGATGCCGGGGGCGTTGAGGCCGGCAAGCAGCACTGCGGACTTGATCTGCGCGGAGGCTGCCGGGGTCTCGTAGGTGATCGGAATCGCCTCGTCGAGGCCGCGCAGGGTCAGCGGCACGCGCCCGCCCTCGGCCTCGGACAGGACCTGCGCGCCCATGCGGGTCAGGGGATCGAGGATGCGGCGCATCGGGCGCGAGCGGAGCGACGCGTCGCCGTCGAAGGTCGCGGTGACCGGCTGGCCGCCGACCACACCCATCATCAGCCGCGAGCCGGTGCCGGCATTGCCGAAGTCGAGCACGTCGGCCGGGTCGGTGAGGCCGCCGATGCCGACGCCGCGCACGAGCCAGCGCCCCTCGCCGAGTCGATCGATCCCGGCGCCCAGCGCCTTCGCGGCGGCGGCGGTGCGCAGCACGTCGTCACCTTCGAGCAAGCCCTCGACCCGGGTTTCGCCCTGGCTCAGCAGCCCGAGGATCATGGCCCGGTGGGAGATCGACTTGTCGCCCGGGGGACGCAGGCGCCCCTTGAGCGGACTGCCCGGTGCGGCGGTGAGGGGCTGTGGAGGCGAGTCGTGCGACACGGGATGTCCGTTCGGGAATCTCAGGTGGGACGGGATCCGGCGCGTCGTGCGGGTGCGCCGCGGCGCTGCAATCGGACCGTGAGCTGGCGGCGCGGTTAACACGCGCACCGGCCCGCGTCATCCGTCGCGCTCCCCCGACGTCCCGCCGGAAACGGGGTCTGCAGCGCGATGGACAGGTGCGGGAGCCGCGACTACCGGGAGCGACTTCTAAAGGCAGCGGAGGCGACGAGGTATCAGTGCGTGGCCCGCCACGAACTTGGCATGACGCGCCAATGCCCGCGTGGCGGCGCGACGTTCGACGACGGCGCCCGCAGGCCTGTCGCCTGCCCGAGATGCGGTGCGGTATACCTCGCGGCGAGCAGGCGTGTCGCGGCGCCACCCCTGAGGCGCGGCCAGCCGACGCCGAGGACGGGATTCGGCCGGGGGCGACACCGTCGTCGGGGAGGAAAATCCCGGCGACGACGCTTGCGGTCTGATCGGCAGCGATCTCGAGACTGACGAAGAAACTCGACCCGTTCCGGCGCCCAGACTTCGAAGAGTTCACGAAGCGTCCGTGGAGAGTCCAAGACGCTCGGCGTTTCGACGAAGAATCCCGAAAAAGGGGGTTGAGTCCGCGGAAAGAGCCGCCTATAGAACCGGCCTCGCCGGACGCCAGCCGGTCGGCGAGACCCTGCGGGACCCAAACCGCGGCGGACAAGTGGGGCCTTAGCTCAGCTGGGAGAGCGCTTCCATGGCATGGAAGAGGTCATCGGTTCGATCCCGTTAGGCTCCACCATTTTCCTTTCAGCGTGACGCCGCCGGTTCAGGCCGGCTCCGCTGGCCGATATGACAATACTTTATTCCGCGAACGGCCGGTTCACCGCGTCAGGTGCCCGAGCGGCAGCGCCGTGGTGTACTTCACCTGACCCAGCGCGAAGCTGGAGCGGATGTTGGCAACGCCCGGAATGCGCGTGAGGTGGTCGAGCACCAGGCGCTGGTACTGGCCGAGATCCTCCACCACCACCCGCAGCATGTAGTCGGCCTCGCCGCTCATCAGGTAGCATTCCATCACCTCGGGGCGGCTGCGGACCGCCTCGTCGAAGGCCTGGAGGGCCGCCTGGGTCTGCTTCTCCAGCGAGACGTGGACGAAGACGTTCACCGCGAGCCCGAGGCTCATCGGATCGACCACCGCGACGCAGCCCCGGATGATTCCGGCCTCCTTCAGGTCGTTGACCCGGCGCCAGCACGGCGAGGTCGAGAGCCCGACCTGCTCGGCGAGGTCGGCGATGCTGATCTCGCTGTCCTGCTGCAGGCGTTCGAGGATGCGCAGGCTGGCGGGGTCGAGATGGGCCGGTCGGGAGGCCATTGTTTCGCTCTCCGGTTTGCCACGGGCATAGCATGCCGCTGAGCACGTGACAGCAGGAAAGTTTTTTGGCGGCACCGCTGCGCGCCGGGCAAGCGCCTTCGATTCTCTGTTCGTCCGGCCGCCCTGGGTCTTGCACCCAAACCCAAATGCCGCCCCGTCATCCGGAGCCGCCGAGGGTGCAGGATCTCGCTCTGCCTGTGTTCCTGTTTGCCTGCGGCGCCGCGAAATGACCGGGTCGCTTATCTTGAAGCCACTTTAGCGGCTCACAAGCGGTACGATTGACCGTCGTAACGCAAATATCGAGCAAAACATTCCAATCATCGGCCCTCGACGACAAAAATTCGGCACATCCCGCCGCCGGGAAGCTCGTATGCTCCGATCAAAATCGGGAGCCGCACCCATGAACGCCATACCACCGAGGACGACGATTGCGCGGTCCGCCGAGGTCGATCACGATCCGGCCGAGACCCAGGATTGGCTGGCCGCCCTCGAATCGCTGTTCCGCACCGAGGGCGCGGCCCGGGCGCGGTTCATCCTCGACCGGCTGGAGCGGCGCTCGAAGGAGATCGGCATCCTCGACGAGGCCCTGCCCTACTCGCCCTACCGCAACACCATCGCGCTGGAGAAGCAGCCGCGCTACCCGGGCGACCTCGACATCGAGGAACGGCTCACCTCGATCATGCGCTGGAACGCGCTGGCCATGGTGGTGCGGGCCAACATGGCCTACGGCGAGCTCGGCGGGCACGTGGCGAGCTACGCCTCGGCGGCGGAGCTGTTCGAGGTCGGGTTCAACCACTTCTTCAAGGGCGGTCCGGACGGCGACCTCGTCTATTTCCAGCCGCACTCGGCGCCGGGCGTCTACGCCCGCGCCTTCCTGGAAGGCCGGCTCTCCGAGGAGCAGCTGAAGCACTACCGCCAGGAGATCGCCGGCGACGGCCTCTGCTCCTATCCGCATCCCTGGTTGATGCCGGATTTCTGGCAGGTCCCGACGGGCTCGATGGGCATCGGCCCGATCCACGCCGTCTACCAAGCGCGGTTCATGCGCTATCTCGGCCACCGGGGGCTGGCCGACACCTCCGCCCGGCACGTCTGGGGCGTGTTCGGCGACGGCGAGATGGACGAGCCGGAATCGATCGGCGGCCTCGCGCTCGCCGCCCGGGAGAAGCTCGACAACCTCACCTTCGTGATCAACTGCAACCTGCAGCGGCTGGACGGCCCGGTGCGCGGCAACGGCCAGATCATCCAGGAGCTCGAGAGCCTGTTCCGCGGGGCGGGCTGGAACGTCATCAAGGTGCTGTGGGGCTCCGAGTGGGACGGGATCTTCGCCCGCGATACCAACCACGCCCTGCTGCGCCGCTTCGCCGACACCGTGGACGGCAAGTACCAGACGCTCGGTGCCAAGGACGGCGCCTACAACCTCGCCCACTTCTTCGGGGAGGACGAGGAGGTCCGCGAACTCGTCGCGCACATGTCGGATGCCGACGTGGACCGGCTGAAGCGTGGCGGCCACGATTTCCGCAAGCTCTACGCGGCCTTCGCCGCCGCCAAGGCCACCAAGGGCCGCCCGACCGTGATCCTGGCCAAGACCAAGAAAGGCTACGGCATGGGCGGCGCGGGCGAGTCGCGCATGACCGCCCACCAAGCCAAGAAGCTGGACGTGGATGCGCTCCGCGCCTTCCGCGACCGTTTCGCCCTGCCGCTCACCGACGCGCAGGTGGAGGGCCTGTCCTTCTACAAGCCGGCCGAGGACGGCGCCGAGATGCGGTACCTGCGCGAACGCCGCGAAATGCTGGGCGGCGTGCTGCCGGCCCGCCGCCGCACGGCGCCGACCGTTACCGTGCCGCCGCTCTCGACCTATGCTGGGTTCGCCCTCGAGGCGGCCGGCAAGGAGATGTCGACCACCACCGCGGTGGTCCGCCTGTTCGGCAACCTGCTGAAGCACAAGGATCTCGGGCCGCGCATCGTCCCGATCGTCGCCGACGAGGCGCGCACCTTCGGCATGGCCAACCTGTTCCGGCAGGTGGGGATCTACGCCCCCGAGGGGCAGCTCTACGAGCCGGAGGATGCCGGCTCGATGCTGTATTACCGCGAGGCGCGGGACGGTCAGTTGCTGGAGGAAGGCATCACCGAGGCCGGGGCGATCTCGTCCTGGACCGCGGCGGCTACGGCCTACAGCGTCCACGGCCTGTCGATGCTGCCGTTCTACATCTACTACTCGATGTTCGGGTTCCAGCGCGTCGGCGACCTGATCTGGGCGGCGGCCGACCAGCGGGCGCGCGGCTTCCTGATCGGCGCCACGGCCGGCCGCACGACGCTTGGCGGCGAGGGCCTGCAGCACCAGGACGGGTCGAGCCACCTCGCCGCCGCCGGTATCCCGAACTGCCGGGCCTACGATCCGGCCTTCGCGTACGAGATGGCGGTGATCGTCGATCGCGGCGCCCGGGCGATGATGGAAGAGGGTGAGGACGCCTTCTATTACCTCACCGCCATGAACGAGAACTACGCCCAGCCGTCGATGCCGGCGGGCGCGGAAGAGGGCATCCTGAAGGGGATGTACCGCCTGGGGGGCCCGGACACCGGCCCTGCGGCGGTGCGGCTCCTCGGCTCGGGCGCGATCCTGCCCGAGGTGATCGCAGCCGCAGCCCTGCTGGCGCAGGATTGGGGGATCGCGGCCGAGCTGTTCAGCGTCACCAGCTTCAGCGAGCTCGCACGCGACGCGCGAGAGGCCGAGCGCCGGGCGATGCTCCACCCGGAGGCCGAAGCGCCCAAGAGCCACGTGGCTGCCCTGCTGCCGGGCGCGACGCCGATCGTGGCGGCGACCGACTACGTCCGGGCCTACCCGCAACTGATCGCCTCCTATCTCGGCGCCCGGTTCGTGACGCTCGGCACCGACGGATTCGGCCGCAGCGACACCCGCAACGCGCTCCGCCGCTTCTTCGAGGTGGACCGGCAGCACGTGGTGGTGGCCGCCCTGCACGCGCTGGCCGAGGCCGGCATGGTGCCGCGCGCCACGGTCGCCGAGGCGATCCGGCGCTACGGGATCGACGCGGACACGCCGGCGCCCTGGACGATCTGACGGCCAGTGCGACCTGACGAACTCCCACCCGCGACCTCATCCTGAGGTGCGTCCGCGTAGCGGATGCCTCGAAGGAGCCCTCCAGCCGGCCGCGCGATCCCTGGAGATCTCCTTCGAAGCTGCTGCGCAGCACCTCAGGATGAGGTCGCGGGTGGGAAGCCACCGGACGTCGCAGTCGCTTCGCGAGGCCCCCCGGGCCCCGCCCGCACCAAACGACAATCCGCTCCAGACAAGCCACGGAAACCCGCCCGCATGAGCGCCGCGCTGCAGATCGCCCTCCCGGATATCGGCGATTACCGGGACGTGCCTGTGATCGAACTCCTGGTGAAGCCGGGCGACCGCCTCGCCGTGGACGACCTGATCCTCAGCATCGAATCCGACAAGGCGACCATGGAGGTCCCCTCCCCGGTGGCCGGCACCGTGCGGGAAATTCTGGTCGGGGTCGGATCGAAGGTCTCGGAGGGGACGCCGATACTTTTGGTCGAGCCTGCGGAGGGCGGCGAGGCGGCCGACGCGCCTCTCCCTCCCCCCTCTGCGGGGGAGGGTACCCCGCGAAGCAGGGGGGGAGAGGGGCAGCG
>NZ_VRVA01000086.1:0-23799 GCF_008039945.1 Methylobacterium sp. WL64 | reverse complement strand
GCGCTCGCGGGGCCCAGCGGCCTCGGCGACGCCGCGGCGGCGGCCGGCGCGGGCGCCGCGGTCACGCTGATCGAGCGGGACAACCCGACCGCCCGGCTGATGGAGTTCGCGAAGATCAACGGCCAGATCCAGGCCGACACGGTGCAGCGGGTCGTCGACATGGTCCGGGCCAGCCCGGCCGAGACCGTCGAGGTGCTGCGCACCTGGATCCAAGAAGAGTAGCGCGTCGAGGATCGGGGACGAACGATGGCGGCAGGTCTGGCGAATTCCCTGACGGCCGAGGGCGGCGACGCCTTCGCGACGATGCCCGGCCCGCAGCGCGCGGCCGCGCTGCTGCTGATGCTCGGCGAGGCCGAAGGCGCCCAGATCTGGCAGATGCTGGAGGAGGAGGAGGTCAAGAAGGTCAGCCACGCGATGGTCCAGCTCGGCACGCTGGAGGTCGCCACCGTCGAGAAGCTGATCATCGAGTTCGTGACGAAGCTCAGCAACAGCGGCGGCATCTCGTCGAACTTCGAGCGCACCGAGGCGCTGCTGCTGAAGATCTTCCCGTCCGATCAGGTCTCGCTGATCATGGCCGAGATCAAGGGCGCCTCGGGCAAGCGCGTCTGGGCCTCGATCGCCCAGGTCGACCCGGAGATCCTGGCTTCGTTCCTGCGCAACGAGTACCCGCAGACCGTGGCGGTGGTGCTGTCGCGGGTGCGGGCGGACTACGCCGCCAAGGTGCTCACCATCCTGCCCGAGGACTTCGCCATCGACGTCCTGAACCGGATGCTCCGCATGGAGACGGTGCAGAAGGAGGCCCTGCGCCACATCGAGGAGACCCTGCGGGTCGAGTTCGTCTCGACCATCGCGCAGACCCAGCGCCGCGACGCCCACGAGATGATGGCGGACGTGTTCAACGCCTTCGACCGCCAGACCGAGGGCCGGTTCCTGGCCGCCCTGGACCAGGCCAATCGCGGCTCGGCCAAGCGCATCCGCGAGCTGATGTTCACCTTCGAGGATCTGCTGAAGCTCGATCCGGGCAGCGTCCAGACCCTGATGCAGAGGATCGACGGCGCGACCCTGTGCCTGGCGCTCAAGGGCGCCAACGAGCCGACCCGGGCCTTCTTCATGAGGCAGATGTCGACCCGGGCCGCCAAGAACCTGACGGACGAGATGGCTTCGCTCGGCCCGGTCCGCCTCAAGGAGGTCGATGAGGCGCAAACGAAGATGACCGAGGTCGCCAAGGACCTCGCCGAGAAGGGCGAGATCATGATCGCCAAGAACAGCGCCGAGGAGGAGCTGGTCTATTGAACGCCTCCTCGCCCCAGATCGCGAAGCCGTTCCTGTTCGAGACCGACTTCCGCAGCCCGCGCCCGAGCGCGGCGGCCCAGCGCGCCGCCGAGGCGGCCGCCCACGCGGAGGCGGAGGCGCATGCCCGCGGCATCCAGGAGGGCTTGGTCCAGGCCGAGTCCCAGATCCAGGGCCGGCTCGCCGCCGCGCTGAACCACCTGGCCGAGGCCGCCACCGCCCTCCTGGTCCGGGCCGACGCGCACGAGGCCGAGCGCGAGGCGCAGGCGGTCGAGGTCGCGGTGCTGATCGCCCGGAAGGTCGCCGGCGAGGCGCTCGACGCCGCCCCGCTCGCCAGCATCGGCGAGGCCGCCCGGGCGGCGCTCCAGCACCTGCGCGGCGTGCCCCACCTGGTGGTGCGCGTGCATGACGGCCTGGTCGAGGAAGCGGAAACCCTGGTGAAGCGGCTCGCCCGCGAACGCGGCTACGAGGGCCGCCTCGTGGTGCTGGGCGATCCCGACATGCACGCGGGCGACGCCCGCATCGAATGGGCCGACGGCGGCATCGTGCGCGAGCGCGCTCGCATCGAGGCCGCCGTCGCCGACGCCCTCGGCCTGCCACCGACCCCGTAAGGAGCCCGGATGTCCGACGATTTCAGCCTGCCCCAGCTCGGCGAGAACGACCCCGACTACGCCGCGGGCTCGATCCGCGACACGCCCACGACCCCGAAGACGGCCGCCGACCTGGAGCAGCTGTTCGACGTGCCCGTGATGGTCTCGGCGGTGCTCGGCTCCTCCCGCATGCCGATCGGCGACCTGCTCCGGCTCGCCCCCGGCGCCGTGCTCGAACTCGACCGGAAGGTCGGCGAGGCGATCGACGTGTTCGTCAACAACCGACTCGTCGCCCGCGGCGAGGTCGTCCTCGTCGAGGACCGGCTCGGCGTGACGATGACCGAGATCGTCAAGGGCGAATAGTTTTTTGATCTGCGGCGGAGACCGTCGCCTTGCCGAGGCGGCCCGCGCTCCGCGCCACGATGTTTGAGAGGGACGAACCATGCGGCTCCTGATGATCGGGCGGCTCAACGGCGAGCTGATCACCGCCTCCAAGATCGCGATGCGGCGCGGCGCCTCCGTCACGCAGGCGGACGCGATCCCGCAGGGCCTCAACGTCCTGCGCGCCAAGGGCGCCGACCTGATCATGATCGACGTGTCGCTGGCGGTGCGCGACCTCGTCGACGCCCTGGAGGCCGAGCGGATCCGCACCCCGGTCGTGGCCTGCGGGGTCTCGGCCGACGCGCAGACCGCCGTCGCGGCGATCCGGGCCGGCGCCAAGGAATACATCCCGCTGCCGCCCGATCCCGAGCTGATCGCCGCGGTGCTGGAGGCGGTCGCCTCCGACCGCGCGGCCTTCGTGTGGCGCGATCCGGCGATGGAGCGGGTGGTCAAGCTCGCCGAGCAGGTCGCCCCCTCCGAGGCTTCCGTGCTGATCACCGGCGAGAGCGGCACCGGCAAGGAGGTGCTGGCCCGCCACGTCCACCTGAAGTCGCACCGGGCCGGCAAGCCGTTCGTCTCGGTCAATTGCGCGGCGATCCCCGAGGCGCTGCTCGAATCCGAGCTGTTCGGCCACGAGAAGGGGGCGTTCACCGGGGCGGTCGCCCGACGGATCGGCCGGTTCGAGGAGGCCAACGGCGGCACCCTGCTGCTCGACGAGATCTCCGAGATGGACGTGCGCCTGCAGTCGAAGCTGCTGCGGGCCCTGCAGGAGCGGGTGATCGACCGGGTCGGCGGCACCGCCCCGGTGCGGGTCGACATCCGCGTGCTGGCGACCTCGAACCGCAACCTGATGGAGGAGGTCCGCAAGGGGACGTTCCGCGAGGACCTGTTCTACCGCCTCAACGTCGTCTCGCTGAAGCTGCCCGCCCTGCGCGACCGGCCGGCCGACATCCTCGAACTCGCCGCCCACTTCGCCCGGAAATACGCCGAGGTGAACGGCGTCCCGGCCCGCGCCCTCAGCGCCGAGGCGCGGGCGCTGGTGGTGAAGAACCCCTGGCGCGGGAACGTGCGCGAACTCGAGAACACCCTGCACCGGGCGGTGCTTCTGGCCTCCGGGCCCGAGATCGGCCCCGACGCGATCCTGTCGCCGGACGGCGAGGCGATCGCCACGGCGGGCCCGGCCGGCCGCGCCGTGCAGGCCGCGGAAGCCGCCACCCGCGGCCTGGTCGGCCGGACCGTGGCACAGGTCGAGTGCGACCTGATCCTCGACACCCTCGACCATTGCCTCGGCAACCGCACCCATGCGGCCAAGATCCTCGGCATCTCGATCCGGACCCTGCGCAACAAGCTCAACGAGTACGTCTCGGCCGGCCTCGACGTGGCCGAGCCCGGCGCCGCCCGGGCGAGCGCGGCTTACGGCTGAGCCTCCTCTCGGACGGACGGCCGTATCACGCGCTTGGAAGCGGCCGGATTGCGCCCGGTCGCAGCTTGCACGCGCGGCGACCTTCAAGATAGGCACCGCTTGCCGCGAGCTGGATGGCGGCGGCGGCCCAGAAGATCGCGTTGTCCGATCCGAGCTGCCTCAGCAAGCCGAACAGGGCCGGGGCGAAGGCGTAGGCGGCCTGCGAGACCGCCACGATCAGCGCGACCACCCGCGGCGCATCGGCCCGTGCGAACTCGACCTGCGCGATGAGCGGCGGCAGCGAGGTCGCGTTGCCGATGCCGAACCCGACGAGGACGATCCCGACGAGGAGCAGGGCGACGTCGGTGCTGCCGGACAGGATCAGCACACCGCAGCCCAGCGCCTGGATCAGCAGGTTGAGCGCGGCGACGGCGCGGCGATCCGCACCGGCCGGCATGCACCAGCCGACGAGCATCCGCCCAGCGATGGCCGCGGCGGTGGAGAGCCCGGCCGCCAGGCCCGCCCCTTGGGTGCCCAGGGCCGGTACGAGTACGGAGACGAACTGGGCGATCAGGCCGATCTGCGCGAACAGCGCCAAGGCCATGCCGAGACTCAACGTCAGGAAGGCCCGGTCGCGCGTCAGACGTCCTGTGAGGTGCAGGGCCGTGTCGTCGATAGCCGTGCGTTCGACCGTGCCCGCATCACCATCGGGACCTTGGCCCCTGGCAGCCGGGGTCTGAGGGAACACGATCAAGGCGAGCAGCCCGACGGTGCCGACCATGACGGCGCCGACGATCAAGGCTGCCGCCGGAAAGCCGACCCAGCCGATCAGCGCAACCCAGAGCTGAGAGAACACGACCCCGCCGATGCTGGCGCCGTTATAGGCCATGCTCAACGCAGCCGGACGTTTCGTGACGAACCACGGGGCGATCATCGCATTGATGGCGGCGGCACCGAGCGCCGGCCAGCCCGCGCCGCTCAGCAGCGCGGCGCCATAGAGCTGCCAGGGGCTTTCGGACCAGGACCATCCCAAGACACCGAGGGCCAGCAACACGGCGCCTGCAAAGGTGATGGCGGGCACGCCGAAACGTCGATGCAGCGCGGGCAGATTGGCGATGATGCCGACGCCCACCAGGAAATGCAGGGTGACGGCCCCGGAGATCAGGGTGATCGGCCAACCATGAGCCTGACGGACCACTTCCAGATAGACCGGCGGCCCATAGAATCCGACGCCCCAGCCGAGCACCGCGACGATGAAGGCGGCCGCTACGACGCGCCAGCCATAGAACTGCGATGCGGCGTTCATGCTCGAAACTCTGCACGGGCACATGGATTGGACGAGGGGAAGCGCCGCCCGATCCGGTGCCCCCGCGCTCGGCCTCGGCGTCCATCGGGATCGCCGGCTCGAGCCAAGCCTATGCCGGAGGAACCCGCCCGATTGCTTCGGTGGACACCGAACTGTCGCTGTCCGAAACGCGCTACGATCGGCGTGCGAGGTGGAGCGATGGTGACGACTGTCTCGGTTGCGCAGGTCGGCGCCCTGGTGGGCGATCCGGCGCGCGTGGCCATGCTGCAAGCCCTGATGGACGGTCGCGCATCGACGGCCTCCGAACTCGCGCAGGCCGCCGGGATCACGCCGCAGACTGCGAGCGGCCATCTCGCTCAGTTGGCGGCGGCGTCCCTCGTGACCATGTCGAAGCAGGGGCGGCATCGGTATCACCGCCTCGCCAGCCCCGAGGTTGCCCAGTTGCTGGAAAGCCTCATGCGGCTCGCCTCCGACGCCGCGTCAGTTCGGCCCCGGACGGGACCGCGGGATCCACGTCTGAGGCTCGCACGAACCTGCTACGATCATATGGCTGGCTGGCTCGGCGTCCGGCTCGCCGATGCGCTGGTGACGCGAAGCTGGGTCGAGATCGCCGACGACGGAGCGGTGGTCACGCCGGAGGGCCTGCATCGTCTGTCAGCCCTCGGACTCGATGTCGCGGCCGGCGGGCCAGCGAAGCTCCTGTGCCGGCCGTGCCTGGACTGGAGCGAACGCCGTCCGCATCTCGCCGGTCGGCTCGGCGCAGCCCTCTGCGCGCACAGTCTGCAACGGGGCTGGGTGCGGCGGCAGGCGGGCTCGCGGGCGCTCGATGTCACGCCCGCCGGCTGGCGCGATTTCCACGCGCTGTTCAACATCACGCCGCCCGCGTCGCCCTGAACCGCGTCAGCGTCCGCCGCGGGACGTCTTGTGCGCCTCGGTCTGGGCCGCGAAGGCCGCGTCGAGTTTGCGCAGGGATTCGTAGCGGGCGACGTCGCCCTCCACGTCGCGGATCGTCTCCTCGACGAGGTGGCGCTGCAGCGCGACGCGCGGATCGTCCGGGGGCAGCGCCTCGCGCTCCTGCAGGCGGAGCACGGCCTGGCGCACCACCGTGTAGACCGCCTCGCGCTCCGCCCGGTTCATCGAGGGCTGGATCGCCTTCGCGACGAGATCGGAGAAATCCGACATGGACCGTTAGACTTCGCTCATCGATCAGGGGAGGCCCGGGAGGCCGGGCCGTCTCCCTCTACAGACCGCGCGCCGCGGGATCCAGACCCCGCGGCGTCGGCTCACATCCGCTGATCGCGGATGCCAGCGATCAGGAGCGAGGACGAGCTCCAGAGCACGAAGAAGCAGAAGAACGCCACGATCAGGCTGTGGCCCCGCTCGGGGTAGAGGCTGTCGGTCGGCAGGACCGGCGGCACGAAGGTCGCCAGGAAGATGTGCTGCTTGCTGGCCGAGATGCGGGCCCGGTCGAGCAGCACGTTCGCCGATTCCTCGAGCTTCTCGGCGATGGTCCGCTCGACCAGAAGGCCCTCGTACTGCAGCAGCGCCTCGGTCAGGTTGGTGCCGCCGCCCGCGGCCGCGCCGGCATTGGTCAGCTCGTCCTGCAGCGTCTTCATCTGCTGCTCGATCGCCGCGATGTTGGAGGCCAGCGTCTGGATCGAGCGCGAGCGCTCATCGAGGTTCGAGCCGCGCAGGACCTGCAGGTCGGTCTCGAGCTTGAGCTTCTCCTTGCGCAGGATCGTGAGCGTGGTCAGCGTCCCCTCGGCGGTCTTGATCGGATCGATCACGCCCCACTGGTTGCGGAAGCTCTGGAGCCCGAGATGCGCCTTGCGCAGGCGCTCCTGCGCCACCGTCGCATCCGCCTGGGCCTGCTTGACCATGTCGGCCTGGGCGCGCTTCGAGATGTCGTTGATCAGCGCCTCGGCCCGGGTCACCACCTCGTTGGCGATGGTCAGGGCGTCCTGGGGGGTGAAGGCCCGCACCGACAGGCGAATCACGCCCGAGATCGAGTCGATATGCGCCTCGACGTGCTTGCGCCAGTATTTGGTGAGGTCCTCGACCGGATCCTTCGGGTCGAACCGGGCCCAGAAATCCGCCTCTTGGCGGGAGAACATCTTCGAGATGCCGATGCTTTTTTCCAGAGCCTCGACCAGCGTCTGGCTCTCGATGTAGTCGCGGACGATGAAGCTGTCCTGGCTGTTGTGCTTCTGAATCAGGTTCGTGTACTGGCCGAGCGAGATGTTCTCCATCGGCTCGACGTTGCCGCGCACCGCGAACTGGGCCTCGGCGACGTACTGGTTGGAGGCGAAGCCGAACAGGTACAGGCCGACCACCAGGGTCGGCAGCAGCACGAACAGGCCGACCCGGCGGATCACCCGCGCGCCATAGCTCGACGTGTCCTCCCGGCGCCGGCTCAGGCCGGGCAGCCGGGTCCAGTCGAGGCGCTCGCGTGCCGCTTCCATCAGAGCCCGGGCGCCACGCTTCTCCGGCACCGGACGGATCGTCTCGGCACCGTGGCGCAGCTCGGTCATCGTCGATGGCGCGAACGTCACGAGTTCGCCTTCGCGCGTGTCGTCCTTGACGTCGTCGAAGCTCATCCGCTCACTGTTCCTGGGTCTGCGCCGGATCCGCCACCGCGAAACCGGCCGGAGGGCGGCCCGTGCGCGGCTCCGGAATCCCGTTCTTTTCGGCCCTTTTTAAGGCACCCGCCCCCCACCCCGCCCCGGCGGGCCGCACCGCGGCGACGGGCAAGGTAGCCGGGCCCGGTATCGCACCGTACAGTCTCCCGATGATGACAGACCCCAGCGTCTCTCCCGGCCGCCCGGCCGCGGCGAAGGCCGACAAGACCAAGCTTGCCAAAAATCAGGTCGCCAAGACCCAGCTCGCCAAGACCAAGCTGACTGAGGTCGTGGTGGTGTGCGCCAAATGCGCCAAGCGCCAGGGCCTGCGTCCGCGCGCGGTGCGGGCGCTGCTGAAGGGCGCGGCCAAGCAGGCCGCCAAGGACGGGCTGCTCGCCGACCGGACCAAGCTCTGCATCGTCGAGTCCGGCTGCCTCGGACCCTGCCCGAAGCGGGCGGTGGCGGTGGCTACGGGGGCGAGCCTGGCGGCCGGCCGCGTCGTGCTGCTCGATCCCGATTCCAAGCCCGAGGAGGCCCTCGCCGCGGTACTGCGCCCCGTGCTACCGCAGCCGCGCCCCCCGAATTCGGCCCCAATACGTCCCTAGCGGCGGTGCCACCTACCGAATCGCCGCCCAGTTCCCGGCCGGCACAACCTGGAGCCCTCGCCCTTGCCCGCCACTCGGCGCACATCCCCCACGGTCCGGCCGTGAGCGGCGACCGCGCCGCCCCGGCGCGTCGCGTCGGCTTGGCCGTGCTGCGCCGGCTGCCGCTGATCGGCACGCTGATCGGCCTGGGCCTCGCGGTCTGGTTGGTGGCAACCAACGATCTGTCCGCAGTCGCGGCGGCGTTCGGGCGAATCGGGTTCGTCGGCTTTGCCGGCGTCACGCTGGTCCGCGCGCTCGTGGTCCTGATCTGCGGCTTCGCCTGGGCCCGCATCCTCGATGGCCTGTCGCCCGCCCCGGCTTCGGCCTGCCTGATCCTGCGCTTCGTGCGCGAGGGCATCAACGTGCTGCTGCCGGTGGCCTCGGTCGGCGGCGACGTCCTCGGGGCGCGGCTCCTGACCTTCTGGGGGGTGGCCGGCTCGCTGGCTGCGGCCTCCGTGCTGGCCGACATGCTGTTCCAGGTGGGCACGCTGGCGCTGTTCGCAGGCCTCGGCGCCGGGCTGCTGAGCCAGGTCGAGGGGCCGGCCGCCGCCGAGCTCGCGAACTGGACGCTGCGCACCCTCGCGGTGGCGGGACTGGCGGTCGGGGCGTTCTTCGCGCTCCAGCGGACCGGGATCGTGCGCGTGGTCGAGGACCGTATCGCAGCCCTGGGCCGGCGCTTCGTGCGCGAGACGGAGGCGCGGCCGGAACCCGCCCCGCGGATCCAGGGGGCGCTCGACACGGTCTGGGCGGCGGGACGGCGCGGCCGCCTCGTGCAGTCGTTCGCGCTTCACGCGCTCGCCTGGCTGCTCGGTGCCGCCGAGGTCGCGGTCGTGCTGACCTGCATCGGCGTCGATCAGGTCACCCTGTCGGAGATCCTGGTGATCGAGGCGCTGAGCCAGGCGATCAAGGCGGCGGCCTTCCTGGTGCCGAGCGGCCTCGGCGTGCAGGAGGGCGGCCTCGTGCTGGTCTGCGGCCTGTTCGGCATCGATGCCGGGACGGCGATCGCCCTCTCGCTCGCCCGCCGCGTTCCCGATGTCGTGCTCGGCCTGCCGGCCCTCCTGGTCTGGCAGAACCTCGAGGCGCGGCGCACGGGGGTCCGGCCGGCGACGCCCACCTGCGACCGCCCGTGACCCCGATGACCGACACGCCGCATCGCGACACTCAGGGCCGCCCGGCCCGTAACCGCCGCACGCTGCTGGGCCTCGCCATGCTGGCCGGGGCCGTGCTGGCCGCCGGACCGGCCCTGTCCCAGAGCCTCAGCGTCGATCTCGGCGCCGGCGGCACCACCGAGCGGGCGCTCCAGCTCGTCGCGCTGATCACGATCCTGGCGGTGGCGCCGTCCGTGCTGGTGATGGCGACCGCGTTCACCCGGATCGTCGTGGTGCTGTCGATCCTGCGCTCGGCGCTCGGCACCCAGACCGCGCCGCCCACCGCGGTGATCGTCAGCCTGGCGCTGTTCCTCACCGCCTTCGTGATGGCGCCCACCGGCCGCGTGGCCTACAGCGCCGGGATCGAGCCGCTGGTCGCCGGGCGGATCACGCAGGCTCAGGCCTTCGAGCGCGCCTCGGCGCCGTTCAAGACGTTCATGCTGAAGAACGTCCGCGAGAAGGACCTGAAGCTGTTCCTCGACCTCGCCAAGGTGCCGGTGCCGAAGGGGCCAGAGGATGTCGGCCTCGAGATCGTGACCCCGGCCTTCATGATCTCGGAGCTGCGCCGCGCCTTCGAGATCGGCTTCCTGCTGTTCATCCCGTTCCTGATCATCGACCTCGTGGTCGCCTCGGTGCTGATGGCGGTGGGCATGATGATGGTGCCGCCCGCCACCGTCGCGCTGCCGTTCAAGCTGATCTTCTTCGTGCTGGTCGACGGCTGGACCCTGGTGGCCGGATCGCTGGTCCAGAGCTACGGCGGATAGAGCGCACGCCGCCGAAGTGGACACCGGTTCAGTGCACGCAGGTGGATCAGGACAATGACGTCGCGGCGCTAGGTGGTTGCAGTCAGGCCGGATACCTCGCAAGATTCATCCAGGCAGACGTATAGAGTCTCGAAGGCTGTTTTAACCCGGGTTTAGCAATCTCTTGCTAACAGAGCGCATGCTTCTCGTGCGCCGCTATGTTTGTGATCAGAGAGGGGCCGCAGCGGTCGAATTCGCCCTGGTGGCGATGCTGTTCATCCTGACTCTTCTGTTTATCATGACCGTAGCCACGATCCTGTTTATCAATCAGTCGCTCGACTATGCCACGACTCGCGCCGCACGGCAGATCCTGACAGGGGCCGCCCAGACGAGCGCCCTCGATCAGGCCGGCTTCAAGACCGCCCTGTGCCGGAACCTGCCGGCCTCGATGACATGCGCCAACCTCGTGGTGAACCTGTACCTGGTGCCGCCCGGAAGCGGGTCGAGCGGCTACTACAGCTACGTGAGATCCGATGTCAGCGGCCTGGCGATCCCGGCGCTGACCCCCGGGTCCGGCCAGTACAGTCTCGGCACGCGCGGACAGTACCAGTACCTCCTGGTGATCTATCCGATCACGTTCCTGCCCTCCGCCTTCGCGAAGATGCTGGGCGGCGGCGCGGTGTTCAATGGCGCCCCGGCCTACCTGGCGGTGTCGACGGCGGCGTTCCGCAACGAGCTGTTCTGATGCGCGGGCGCACGCCGACGAACCGGATGGCCCGCGTCGCGGGATCGCGACCGGCTCAGGTCGAGCCGCCATCGGCGAAGGGCTTCCTGCGCGACAGGCGGGCGGTCTCCGCGATCGAGTTCGCCCTGATCCTGCCGGTGCTGCTGATCCTGATGCTCGGCGGGACCCAGCTGATCACGTATATCAACGCCAGCCGCAAGGTCGGGCTGGTCGCCCAGTCGATCAGCCAGATGATGTCCCAGGCGATGCCGCCCGCGGGCTCGACGGTGGCGACCGTCAACGCCACCGACCTGCATTTCAGCTTCGATTCCGCCCTGGTCCTGTTCCCGTACCTGATGACGGACGCGCCGCGGCAGGGTCTGCAATGGTGGCAGGACATCGCCATCACCTACGCCGCCGTCGCGTTCACCCAGACGGCGGCAAACTGCACCGGCGGCGACCTGAGCGCCTGCTACACGGCCGCCGTCGCCTGGACGAGCTCGGGGACCAGCGGGGGCAACTACCGGCCCTGCACGGTCCCGCAGCTTCCGGCCGCCGACACGGCCCCGCCGAACCGCACCACGCTCCCCCGCTCGGTCTTCGGGCCGGGATCGATCGTGGCGATCGACGTCGTCTTCAACTTCAAGCCGTCCTTCGGCGCGCGGTTCATCCCCGCCGTGCGGATCGCCCGCTCGATGTACGTGCAGCCGCGCTACGCCACGCTGGTCAATTTCGACCCGGCGGGCAACGATGGGATCGCCACCAAATGCCCGGGCTTCTGAACCGCGTGCAGCGCCGCGTCGCCCAGGCGGCGGGCCTCTCGGGCGCACGCTCCGGCAACGTGACGATCCTGTTCGCCCTGAGCCTGCTGCCGATGGTCGGCCTGCTCGGCTACGGGATCGATTACGGCGTCGCGATCACCGACAAGTCCAAGCTCGACGCCGCCGCGGATGCGGCCGCCATCGCCGCGGTGGCGACCGCGAAGGCCTACATCGCGGCCAACCCGGGCCAGGCGAACGTCACCGCCAACGCCATCGCGGCCGGCATCGCGCAGGCGTCGAAAGCCTTCACGGTCAACGCCGGCACCGTGCCGTTCGCGCAGGTGCAGCTTCAGACGCCGCAACTCACGCGCAAGAGCCAGACGCTCGTGTCGACGGTCGTCTACAGCGCCACGGTGAAGAACAATTTCGGGCAGATCTTCCGGACCCCGACCACGAACTTCTCCAACACGGTCACGGCCTCGGCCGACCTCGCGAGCTACCTCGATTTCTACCTGCTGCTGGACGTGTCGGGCTCGATGGGCCTGCCGGCGACCACCGCCGGCATGAGCAAGCTGGCGAGCCAGAACAACGACAAGAGTTCGGACTACAAGCAGGGTTGCCAGTTTGCCTGCCATTACCAAACCTACAACGGCTGGACCCTTGCCGCCGGCAAGATACAGCTGCGCTCGGACGCACTGAACACGGCGGTCTGCTCGTTGATCCAGCGGGCCGCCAACCCGTCGGTGACGAGCCAGTACCGCGTCGGCCTGTACCCGTTCATCAACCAGATGGGTACGCTCGCCGACATCAACAGCTCCATCGCCACCCTGAACACCGTCGCCGACTGTGCCAACACGAACCCCTACCCGCTCGCCCTGACCAAGCTTCTGGATACCGGCACGACGCAGCTGTCCACGGGGGGGGACCCGAGCACCGGCACGGGGGCCGGCGGAACGCATTTCGAGGTCGTCCTGCCGCAAATGAAGGCCGCCATCACCAATGCAGGCGGATTCGGGGACGGCTCCAGCACCGGTGCCCGCAAACCGTTCGTGTTCCTGGTCACCGACGGCATGCAGAACGGCCAGCACTATTCCATCAACAAGAACGGCAAATACTACTACCCGGGTAGCCCCTCGAAATTCCCGGGCTACGCCGCCGGCGACTTCGACGGCTCGTCTCCCGCGCAGATCGATCCGTCACTCTGCACCGCGCTCAAATCGGCCGGTGCGACGGTCTCGATCCTGTACATCCCCTACAACAGCATCGCCTTCACGGATTACGGCGGCGGCATCGCCGCAGAAAACAAGAAGGTCAACGGATTGAACCCGACGCTGGCGGCGACCGTGCAAAGCTGTGCGTCACCGGGATATTTCTACACGGCCAACAGCCCAGACGACATCACGACCTCGCTCAACGCGATGTTCGACAAAGCGCTTCAGGTCGCACGCCTGACGCAATAGGCGCCCGGATCAGGCCTCGACGATCCGCACCCGCGAGAACCCCTCCTCCACGGTCGGCGGCTCGAACAGGCTGGCGACCGTGCGGATGCTCGCCTCGGGGACGATCGCGTCGGCGCGCCGCTGCCGGTTCCGTTCGAGCGCGACGTCGAGCGGAACGCGGATCAAGACGGGCCTCCACGGGGACGCCGTGACGGCGCGCGACGGCGATGATCGGCGCCCGGTGCCGAACGCCCGGGAGAGCCGCGTCGAGATAGACGGGACCGACATCGTCGGCCTGCGCGGCGATCCAGGTCGACTTGCCCGCGCCCTGCAAGCCGCAGACGACCACGACACGCCGGACGCCGCCGCCCGCCAGCGCCTGCTCGAGCGCCGCATGGGTCTGTCGCCAAGCCTCGGCGTTCCGCTCCGGCGTTCAGAGGCGGCCGGATCCGGTTTCGAGGAACCGGTCCGGATCGATCACCAGCGCGATCACCAGCGTCATCCGGCTCTCAGCCCGGGGGCGCGCCGCGGGCTTCTGCGCTGGTCTGGCGCTCGCCCGCGGCCGCGCCGCGTTCGGGGAGAGCGGTCTCGGGATAGCGCTTGCGGTACTCGGCCAGGAAGGCCGACAGGGTGTCGGCCTTGGTGGCGCGGGCCGCAATGGCGCGGAATTCCGGGGTCTTCGTCGGGTTGGCGCCCGTGAGCAGCGCGAAGGTGCGCGCGTCGGGGCTCTCGGCCATCGCCTCGGAGAACTTCGCCTTCAGCCGCTCGAGACCGATCGCCTCACCGGCGAGGTCGTACGCGATGGCGGCCCGCACCGCGTCGGCCCGGGCCTGCACGTCGAGGGGCCGGCCGGCGCGCCAGGCGTCGCCGAGCAGCGATTCGTGCGATTCGCCGGCCTCGCGCCAGCGGCGGGCGCCCCAGTAGATGTCGGCCCGCAGCCGCTCGATATCGGGGCCGCTCTCATCCTCGATCGTTTCCAGGGCCAGGTCGGTGCGGGTCAGGTCCGAGAGGGCGCGGGCGCGGACCAGGGCGCGGGCGCGCTTCAACTCGCCGGGCAGCTCGGGCAGGTTGGTCGCGTCGAGGGCTTGCAGCGCCCGCATCGGCTTGTCGTCCATCAGCCGGATCGTGGCGAGCCGGGCCGCCACCGCGGAGCGGGCGGGACCGGTGAGCCGGTTGTCGATCTGGTACTGGAGCAGGTCGGCGGCCGAATCCAGGAGGTCGAGCCCGACCAGGCGGTCGGCCAGCCGGCGCACCACCTCGTCCCCGCGCCGCCCGATCGGGGCCAGCTCGCGGAAATCGAAGTAGAGCGCCACGGCCTCGATCCCGGTGAGCCGGTCACCCTTGTCGGTGAGATAGAGGTTCTCGAAGGCGGTGCGCACCTCGCGGGAAAGCGCCTGCGTGGCCGTGTCGTTCGGCGCGATAGCGTTCGCCCGGCGCAGGGCCGCGAACGCGTCGCGCCAGCGACCGGCGTCGAGGTAGAGCCGCGCCAATCCGACCGCAATGCCGGTCTCGGTGGGGCCGCCATGCCAGGTCAGCGCCAGCCGTTCCAGCCGCTCGATCGCGGCATCCGGCTCGATCTTGCCGGCGGCCCGGGCGAGCAGGGTGCCGCGCAGTTGCGCCTCGGCCGCCACCGGCCGCTGGCCGACTTGCTCCAATCGGGCATACGCATCGAGCGCCGCGTCGGCCTGGCCGGTCGCCTCCGAGACGCGGGCTCGGACCAGGGCGAGCCGGTCGCGGATCCAGCGCGGCAGGTGGGCCGCGTCCTCCGCCCGGGCGGCGGCGGTCTCGGCGTCGCCGTTCTCGATCGCCGCCTCCGCGGCCTGGGCCCGGATCTGCTGGGCGAGGTCCGTGGGGTAGCCATCGGCGACCGGCAATGCGTTGGGGAAGCCGGTCTCGGCCGCCTTCCAGTCGCCGAGACCGGCCGACGCCATCGCGCGCCACAGGGCGGCCTCCGGGTCGCTCGCGAGTCGCGGCCCCGACAGGGCCTTCAGGGCCTCGGCGTTGCGGCCGCTGCGCACGAGGGCCAAACCGCGCAGGATCGCGACGTCGCGCTGGGTGGCGAGCAGCGGATCCTCGGCTGCCGCCGCCTCCAGGGCTGCGAGGCCTTCGAGATCGAACCCGTTGGCGATGTTGGCGCGGGCGAGCGCGAGGCGTGCCGGCCCGCGCTCAGCCGGGGGCACCATCGCGGCGGTGCCGGCCAGCGTCCGGAGGGTCTCGCGTACGTTCCCGATCCGCGCCTGCTCCCAGGGCTCGCGCGCAACCGCGAGGGTGCCGGCCTCGGCCAGGGCGGGATCGGGCTTGCGCGCGGCCGTGGAGGCAGCAAGGCCGCCTTCCCGGCCGATCGTGACCGCGTCGAGCTGGGGTCGCACCGCGAGGTCGTCGGCGCTCGCCAGCACCGCGAGCCCGTGCCGGCTCGGCAGGATCTCGAAATCCACGAAGCGCCGGCTCTTTGGATTGCCGATCGCGCGCTGCGCCGCCGAGGCGACCACCGCGATGCGCTCGCCGTCGAGGTCGAGCCAGGTGGCCGATCCGGGCCGGGGCAGCGCCAGGGACACGGTGATCCGGCCGGACGGATCCGGCTTCCGGACCGGATCGAGCGTGTCGCTCGGGCTCAGCGTGTCGCCGGCCGACAGCTCCCAGGCCGATCCGGTTCCGGTCGTGACCGCGGCCAGATCGACCAGCCGGCCCGGCGGCACCCGGAAGCGCAGGACCGTGACCGGTCCGGTCCGGGTCGGCGCTCCGACCGGTGCAAGGCCCTGGTTGCCCGCCGGGGCGGTGACGGGCTCGGCGGTCTCGAACACCAGCGTGGCGACGCCGCCACGCTCGAACAGGGCGGCGGGCGGCAAGGTCGTGAACGGGAAGACCAGGCCGGAACCGGCCTTGCGGGTCGGAGGCGCCTCGCGGGCGGCGTCCGGGGTGGCCGGAGCCTCGGCCTTTCGGGTGGGCTGAGGAACCGGCACGACAGGATTGGCGGCGCCCGCATCGGCCGGCCCCGGCACCTCGGCCGCCTTCGATTCCGGGGCCTTGAGTGGCGTGCGGCTCACGACATCGATCGTGTAGGCCCCATCCTCCCGCTCCGTCGTGACGGTGTAGCCCTCGGCGGGGGTCAGCAGGATGCTGGCCGAACTCTCGTCCGACTCGGTGGCGAGCTTGGCGATACCCGGCCGCGGACGGCCCCGGGCCTCGTTCGAATCGATCGTCCAGGAACCGGCGACGCGCAGGCGCGTCGTCGGCCCCTCGGCGCTCACGGTCGCCACCGCCTCGTCGGGCAGGCGCAGCGACAGGCGCGTCAGGGTCGGCAGCCGGGCGAGTTCCAGCGCGAGGGCCTTGCGCGCCGGCGGGAGCATGCGCGCCTTCAGGGCTTCCTCGGCCACGCGGGCCCGGCGGGCGAGCTCGGCCACAACCTCGGGGGGCAGCGGCGGCGGCAGGCCCGACCAGCCCTCCGGCAGGAGGTCGACGAAGACGCGCTCGCCGGCCAGCTGGACGTTGGCCTGGTACGGCCGCTGCAGGGCGACCCGCAGGCCCGACCCGTCGGGGTCGCGCCGGACCATCGACACGAAGGCCGGCATCTCTTCGGCGATACGCTCGGGACCGGGGGTTACCCGCTCGCCGTAGCCGAGCAGCAGGATGCCGCCGGCGAGCTTCGCCTTGACGGTGACCGGCCTATCGAAGGTGAGCACGATCCGGCCGTAGCCGCCGGGTCCGCTGCCGGCCTCGCTGCCCTTGGCTGCGATCAGCCGCGCGGCGAGCGCCGGGTCGATCGCCGCCAGGAGCGCGAGCACGGGCAGCGACACGCGCAGCAGCCGCGTGCCGAGATATCCGCAGATCCCGGATCGATTGCCCCCCGAGCCCATCGCCCCGCCGATCCGATCCCGGAGCGCGACCCGACCGGGGCCGCGGCGCCGGGCGCCACACTGGGACCCACCCTGCGGCACGGCGGCTAACGCTGGCTTAACCGTAAGCCGGGGATTGGCGAGATCCGATCCGCCCGATGTCAGCCACTGAGGGCCACGGCGCGGTCGAGGGCCTGCGGGAAGCCTTGGAGGGGCACCGTGATGGTGGCGGGCTCGCTCCCGCTCGATTTCTGGCCGGTCACGAGCAACGTCTTGGCGTTGCGCATGCCGTCGAGCGCCAGGGTGGGGAAGCTGATCGGCACGAGACAGCCGTCGCTCACGCACATGCTGTAGGGTGCGCCCTTGCCGAGGGCCTGCTCGTCGAGCTTGAAACTCACGCCGGCCTCGATCGACAGGCCGAAGGGCATCAGCACGATGCCTTCCGAGCGGCCGTCGTTCGGAGATTGCAGTTCTAGGCCGAACTTGCGTCGGCCGGTCTGCGAATCACCCTGGGATTGCGCGACGATGCAGGTGACCTTCTCGCTCGGGCGCGTGCAGGTCATCGTCCAGTCGCCGTAGCTCTCGCTGACGGTGCTGGCACCGGTGGGCCAGGCCGCGTGCGCTGCGGCAGGCGCGGGCGCGGCAGCCGGTTTGGCGGCCGGCTTGGAGGCGGGCGGTTTCGGCTTGGGTTTAGGCTTGGCCTTGGCCGGCGCGTTGGCAGCGGCGGGTGCCTCGGGCTCGGCATCCTGGGCACGCGGCGACGCGAACGGCACGGCAAGCAGCAGCGTCGCGGTCAGACTGAAGCGAACGACCGCTCGATACGTCGACATGGAATCACGATCCCCCAGGGCCATTGACGGCAAAGCCGCCTAACGTCCCAATCGGGGCGAGGCAATCACCCGGCGACGCAGGTCCGTGCTGTCGCCACGTCCTCAGAGCGGGTTCGGTCCGCCCGCGGCCTCGGCGAGGGCGCAGCGGCGCGCGAAGGCGGCCTTGGACCCGTGGCGGACGACGCGGGCCAGGGAGAAGACGAGGGTGAGGATGCCGGGATCGCGGTCGGCGGTCTCGGCGACCGGGCCGGGGATGCGTGTGGCGATGATGGCGAGCATGACGACTCCGAAGATCAGGATCTCGGACGTTTCCTCGGCCTCGATCTATTGATCTTGTCGGGAGGCCTTTGCTGCATCGCAATATGAGCCATGCGATCGACACCTGCCACGGGCCATTGCGCGCAGGACACATGCACTGCGAACATGATGTTGCCCCAGCTCGATCAAGGGCGCCTTAACCCTCGATGGTGCAGCGCGGTTGACCGCCAGCGGGTGAACGGCCATTGAGCGGCCTTCTCGACGACACGATTCGACGAACGCGCCGATGCAGGCCGCGCGGCGTGTGCCTGTCGCCCCACTGTCACACGCGCGCCATAACCCGCTCGCGAGCCGAAGAGCGGACCTCAGGCGTCCGCCAGACAAGGACCTTCCGCATGACCGACCAGCCGTCCCGTCACCCGATCCATGGCCGCATCAGCGGCCCCATCGTGATGATCGGCTTCGGCTCGATCGGCCGGGGCACCCTGCCCCTCATCGAGCGGCACTTCGAATACGACCGCGCCCGCTTCACCGTGATCGACCCGGTCGACACCCACCGGGCGCTCGCCGAGACGCACGGCCTGCGCTTCGAGAAGGTGGCGCTGACGCGGGAGAACCTGCGCGACGTGCTCACTCCTCTGCTGACCGAGGGCGGCGGCCAGGGCTTCTGCGTGAACCTGTCGGTCGACACCTCGTCGCGGGCCATCATGGAGCTGTGCCGCGAGCTCGGCGCCCTCTACATCGACACGGTGGCTGAGCCCTGGCCGGGCTTCTACTTCGACAAGGACCGCAGCCAGGGCGACCGCACCAACTACGCCCTGCGCCAGGACATCCTCGACGCCCGCACCCAGAAGCCGGGCGGCACCACGGCGGTCTCCTGCTGCGGCGCCAATCCCGGGATGGTCTCGTGGTTCGTCAAGCAGGCGCTCCTGAACATCGCCAAGGATACCGGCGTCACCACGCCCGAGCCCAAGTCCCGCGCCGACTGGGCCGCCCTGATGAAGACCCTGGGCGTGAAGGGCGTGCACATCGCCGAGCGCGACACCCAGCGCGCCAAGAACCCGAAGCCCCGGGGCGTGTTCGTCAACACCTGGTCGGTCGAGGGCTTCGTCTCGGAGGGCAACCAGCCGGCCGAGCTCGGCTGGGGCACGCACGAGACCTGGATGCCGGCCAATGCGCGCGAGCAGGAGAAGGGCTCGCGCTGCGCGATCTACCTGCTGCAGCCGGGCGCCGACACGCGGGTGCGGAGCTGGGTACCCACCGCCGGCTCGCAGTTCGGCTTCCTGGTGACCCACAACGAGGCGATCTCGATCGCCGACTACTACACGGTGCGCGAGGGCGATAAGCCGGTCTTCCGCCCGACCTGCCACTACGCCTATCACCCGGCCGACGACGCCGTGCTCTCGCTCCACGAGATGTTCGGCAAGGCCGCCAAGGTGCAGGAGCAGCAGCACATCCTCGACGAGACCGAGATCGTCGACGGCATCGACGAGCTGGGTGTGCTCGTCTACGGCCACGCCAAGAACGCCTACTGGTACGGCTCGCAGCTCTCCATCGAGGAGACCCGGCGGATCGCCCCCTACCAGAACGCCACCGGCCTGCAGGTGACCTCGGCGGTGCTCGCCGGCATGGTTTGGGCCCTGGAGAACCCGGAGGCCGGCATCGTCGAGGCGGACGAGATGGATTTCCGCCGCTGCCTGGAGGTCCAGACCCCGTATCTCGGCCCGGTCGTGGGCGTCTACACCGACTGGACCCCGCTCACCGACCGCCCGGGCCTGTTCCCGGAGGACATCGACACCAGCGATCCCTGGCAGTTCCGCAACGTGCTGGTGCACGGCTGACGACGGCCGGGCCGGCGGATCAACCCGCCGGCCCAATCCTGCTTTCGGCAAACGGCTGCCCCAGGCTTAACCGTAAAAACGGGGGGCTCGGGGCAAATGGAATCGACCACGCAAGACAAGATCCTGATCGAGCAGCGCGTGACCAACGAAGGGCCGAGCGTCGTCCTGGCCTACCTGCTCTGGTTTTTCTTGGGCGTCTTCTCCGCGCACCGGTTTTATCTCGGGCGCACAGGCTCTGCGATCCTTCAGAGCGTCCTCAACTGCATCCTGATCGGATTCATCTGGGTCGTCGTCGACCTGTTCCTCCTCCCAGACATGGTGCGCGCCAAGCAGGCCGGCCTTCGCGCACGCTTGACGCGGGAACTCAGCCCGTCCGGCAGCCGCGCTCTGGCCTCGCCCACGCACGGTTGAGCCTCGCCGCGGCTACTCGGCCTGCCGGCGGGTCACAAGGGTGCGGTTCGGTTCGACCTCGCTCGCATCCTGCTGGTAGAGCGGTACGATCACCCGCAGCCAGCCGCGGGTCTCGCGGCCGCGATAGTTGCGCTGGGCCACGTCGCGGGTGAGGTAGGCCTGCAGGTTCACCGGCCCGAAATTGTACCCGACCAGGCCGCCCACAGCGATCTGCCCCTGCGGCCGGTAGCTGGACACGCCGGTCGGAAGGTCGCTCGATCCGAACGCGACGGCACCGACCTGCCACTTGCCGAACCTCTTCGCCGCCGTCAGGTCGAGGTTCAGGTAGTCCGGGTAGAGGGCGCCGAAGGGCGAGCGCGTCTCGAGGAAGATGCCGTGGAGCAGGTTCGCGGTCAGGTTCCACTCCTGGCCGGTGTAGCTGATCGCGAATCGGTGGGTCAGCGACGCGGATTGGGTCAGGAAGCGCGTCTCGATCGGCAGGTAGCCGCCGAAGAAGTAGCTGACGCCGACATCGTGGCCGAGATCCCAGGCGAGCTGGGCCGCCAGCAGCGGCTGGCCGATGCCGCTCTGATAGGGCGCACCCTGGAGGGTGGCGGCCACCACCGGCTGGGTGACGAAGAACTGCAGGCGCCCGCCCGCGATCTCCCACGGCGTCGCCCACGCGAAGGTCGGCAGGTTGACGTTCGTCGCGGTATCGCCCGGCCGCGCGCTCCGCGAGCCGAAGCTCGACAGGTTCACGAAGTACAGGCCCACGGGGAGCTGCGCGCCCACGGGCAGGCCGATCGTCTGCCCCGGCTGGGCCGCGGAAGCAGCGCGTGCGGGTGCCGCCGCCCCCACGCTGTAGATAGCAAGTGCAGCCGACGCGATCCCGCGTAATCCCAGGCTCAATCCGGTCATCAGAACCCCGATTTAGAGCCCCGGAACGCGGGGCCGATCAGGGTGGGACGATCCGCCGAACCGCCGGCATCCCGGCTCTACGGCCAAGCCGTGCGGAACGACACGCACTCGACATGCGCGGCCATGAGGCCGGGACTAAGTCAGCCGCGACCGTTTTCCGCTGTCGCGGTCACGCTAGTCCGCCGTCCCCACCGTCACGGAGAAATCCGCCCGGTAGCTTTGCCCTTCGACCGGATTGGAAACCCAGCGGCAGCGGCCGATCCGCATGTCATGCCCCGCGTGGAAATGGCCGGAGATCCACGCCTCCGGCCGGGCGGCATCGGGGAGATCGTCGAGTGCGGTGCTGGCGTAGAAGGCCGGCACCCACCAGGGTACGCCGGGCTGGTCCCGGTACCGGTCCGCCGCCAGGGGACTCGCCGGGTGATGGGTGACCACCACGGTCGGGCCATCGTGCGGCCGGGCGAGCGCGGCGTGCAGGGCGGCCCGCTCCTGCGTGTGCGCCGCCATGGCGTCGGAGGGCTGCCAGGCGGCGCCATCGGCCCTGCGGATCGATCCGAGATATTCGCGGGAGCCCGTCACCGGATCGGTCATGCGCGCGGCCGCGAAGGCGATCGGATCATCCGGGCGCCCGGGTGCGTCCGCGGCGAGCCAGCGGCCGGCGAGGCGCCAGTCGCTCCACAGGGTCGTGCCAAGGAAGCGCACGCCGTCGATCACGCAAGCCTCGGCGCCCTGAAGCAGGTGGATGCGCGCGCCGAGGGCGTTCACCCGGGCGACCTCGGCCTCCAGAGCGGCCAGGAGCTCCGGCGCGGTGCGCGGGTCGCCGGTCGGCGCGTAACGCTCGTGGTTGCCCGGCACCAGGACGATCGGTTTGCCCTGCGCCAGGTGGATCAGAGCCGCCAGCCCCCGCTCGGGATGCCCCTCGTAGAGGTCCCCCGGGCAGGCGAGCAGGTCGAACGGCTCCTTTGGCAGCGCGATCAGGTCGAGCCGCCGCCGCTCCAGATGGAGATCGGAGATGGGGAAGATGCGCATGAGGGTGCCTATTTCGCAGCGGCCCGACGCTCGGCCGCGGCGGCCCGGAAGATGTCGGCGGCGGAATCGGCGTTGAGGACCGCGATGCCGGCCGCCGCGACGAGGTCCGGCCAGGGGCTCGGATGGAGGGCGGTGACCAGCCCGGCCGCGATGATCGCCAGGTTGGCGTAGGCGTCGTTGCGGGCCGAGAGATAAGCCGCGCGGGTCAGGCTGCCCGAGCCGGACCGGTGCCGGGCGAGCATCAGCGCGCAGGTGAGGTTCACCGCGAGCGCGCCGAGGCCGGTCAGCGTCAGCGGCAGGGCCGACGGAGGAACGAAGTCGGCAAACTTCTCATAGGCGGCGTAGGCGGTCGCCAGGGCCGGCACGAGCAGGATGAACGCCATGGCGGTGCCGAGGCGCGCACGGTTGCGCGCGCTCCAGGACAGGCCGGCGAAGATCAGCAGGTTGATCGCCGCGTCTTCGAGGAAATCGAGGCTGTCGGCGATGAGCGCCACGGATCCGATGGCGAGCGCCACCGCGATCTCGATGCCGAAATAGCCGAGGTTGAGCGCCGCCACGCGGGCGACGACCGGGCGCAGGGCGGGCGGCTCGGGACGGGCGGCGGGTTCAGCGGTCACGGGGCGCGTCATCGCCGAGTGCGGGGCGCCTGTCGAGCCGCTGTTGAGAAAACCCTGGCCGCGCCTCAAGAAAGTTCAAGGATCCTGCGCCGTCGTCCGGGTGGATTCGGCGGCGCGATCGTGCGACGCGGTCTTGTTGAGCCGGCCGCGCCAGAGTTGCGACCGGCCGGAACCGGAGGTCTGCCGAGCCATGCTGCCCGAATTGCGCGTGCTCTATTTCGAGGATCTCGAGGTCGGGTTGTCGGAAACCCTCTCGAAGACCATCGCGTCCTCCGACGTCGTCGGATTCGCCGAGATCACCGGCGACCGCAACCCGATCCACCTGTCCGAGCACTTCGCCGCCCGCACGCCGTTCGGCACCCGCATCGCTCACGGCCTGTACACAGCCGGGTTGATCTCGGCGGTGCTCGGCACCCGCCTGCCGGGGCCGGGGGCGGTCTACATCTCGCAGACCCTCAACTTCCGGGCGCCGGTGCGCATCGGCGACATCGTCGACGTCACCGTCACGGTCGCCGAGCTGATGCCGGAGCGTCGCCGGGCCCGCCTCGCCTGCCGCTGCTCGGTGGCCGGGGAGACCGTGCTCGACGGCGAGGCGCTGGTGAAGGTGCCGACCAAGGCCGAGGCAGACCCGCTGGCCGTCCGCGCCGAGCGCAAGCAGAGCTGACATGGGCGGGGCCGGGGAGACGGTCGCCGCGGAGACCATCGCGGACCCGGACGACCCGCGCCTCGAACCCTACACGAAGATGCGGGAGCGCGACCTCGTAGGCCGCTCCCGGCGCTTCATCGCCGAGGGCGAGGTCACCCTGCGGCTGCTGCTCGGCCCGCGGACCCGCTTCCGGGCGGAATCGATCCTGCTCGCCCCGGAGCGCTGGCCGGGCCTCGCCCCGGACGTGGCCGCCTGCTCGGACAGGCCGCCGGTCTATCTCGCCGCCAAGGCGGTGATGAGCACGGTGACCGGCTTCCCGATCCATCGCGGCGTGCTGGCGGTGGGCCTGCGCGACTCGGAGCCCGCCCCCGCCGACCTCGTGCCGCCGGCC
>NZ_VRVA01000085.1:0-23940 GCF_008039945.1 Methylobacterium sp. WL64 | reverse complement strand
CCGTTCGGCATTCTCCAGGAGCTCGACCCGCATCACCCCGACCCGCCGACCTTAACGCCAGCATTAAGGTCAGGCTTCAGCGCAGAGCGCGATGCCCTCGACCGCGGCCCTCACCGGAGGCGTACACACCATGGCATCGGCCGCGTGGAAGACCCAGTGATAGGCATTGCTGCCCTCGATGCGCACGCCGCTCTCGTCCGAGGCGACGTCGGTGGCCCGGAGCAGCGTCAATACGGCGTCTTCGCGACCGAGATCGAAGCGGCCCTGCGCCAGGCCGAGCAGGTTCATCAGTCTGCCCTGACTGAGCGTCAAACCGAACAGGTCCGATAACGCCGCCTGCAGCCGCCCGTAGGAGAGCGCCTGGAAGGTCTTCAGATACGTCGCCACTGCATGCAGCCGAGGGCCGAAAGGCGTGCCCCGTGGACGGCCTGCGGCACCGGCGCCAGGACCCGCGCCCAGCAAGTCGGACGGTATACCGCCAACCGGGAATGCTGAATGACCACCGGCATCACCGCCGGCAGATCAATCCGCTCAGAGACGCTGATGACCTCGGCGGGAAGATCGCCTTGCACGTCGTACCACAGCACAAGCAGCGATTCAGACGATGATCGACGACCGCGTCGGGATCGTCGCTGATCGCCCCGCTATGGTCTTCGTTACCGGGCTTGGCCCCGGGCTTGTCCTGCTCCCTGCGGTCGCTCGTTGGCGGCTTCGAGGAGGTGGCGAGGTCTTCGCTGGACGCTGCAGCCGCAACACCACCTCATTCTGAGCCTTTAGAAGGATCGATCAGCTCATCGCAGCTCAGCCGCTCAAAATCAGTACGACCCGTCCGCCGATGGAATCCGCGAAACCCAACCCGCGCAAGGGGTTGGGTAATTACGCATGAGCAGCTAACGCAGCGTGTCCGCCGAGAAGAGTGAAGATCAGCACGGCGGCGCAAACCCACAAACGCCCACACATCGGCTATTCTTGGCTAACGCGCCACATCACGGACGTTCCGCAACCAAAACATTAGCGTCCGTATATATCTTCGATGCGAATGATATCATCTTCGCCAGTATACGATCCGACCTGAACCTCGATCAGCTCGAGCGGGATCTTGCCCGGGTTGTTCAGCCGGTGCATCGACCCGATCGGCAGATAGACTGCCTCGTTCTCATGGACCAGCACCACCCGGTCGTCCACCGTCACTTCGGCGGTGCCGCGCACCACCACCCAGTGCTCGGCCCGATGATAGTGCTTCTGCAACGACAGTCGACCGCCCGGCACCACCTGGATCCGCTTCACCTGGAAACGCTCGCCGATGTCGATCCGTTGGTACCAGCCCCACGGCCGGTACATCCGCAGATGCGCGTCCGCCTCCGGCTCGTTTGAGGCTCGCAGGGCGTTTACCAGCTGCTTGACCTCGCCCGAGCGAGCTTTGGAGGCCACCAGCACCGCGTCCGGGGTCGACACGACAACCACGTCCTCAAGCCCGACCACCGCGGTCAGGCCGCCGCCCTGGCTGTGGACCAAGCTGTTCTTCGTTCCGATCAACGAGACCCGGCCCCGCACCGCATTGCCCTCGGCGTCGTGGTCTAGCACCTGCCAGACCGCGTCCCAGGTGCCGACATCCGACCATGGGAACGACACCGGCAGCACGCCGGCCCGCGCCGTCCGCTCCATCACCGCGTAGTCGATCGAGATCTTAGGCGCCCGCGCGAAGGCGTCGGCATCCAGGCGCACGAAGTCGAGATCGGTCACGGCTGCGTCAAGCGCGGCGCGGGCGGCCTCGAGCACGTCCGGCACGAAGGCTTCGAGTTCGGCCAGCATCAGGTCGGCGCGGAACAAAAAGTAGCCCGAGTTCCACAGGGCGCCGTCCTCGATCAGCGCCTCGGCGCCGGCGCGGTCCGGCTTCTCGACGAACTTCTCCACCCGGGCAGCGCCGGGCGCCCCCGCGATCGGGGCGCCGCGACGAATGTAGCCGTAATCGGAGGCCGGGCGGGTCGGCTCGATGCCGAGCGTCATGGTGTAGCCTGCCTGCGCACCGACGGCCGCCGCCCGGGCGGCGTCGACGAAGGCCTGCGTGTCGGGCACGACATGGTCGGCGGCCATGATCAGGACCACGGCCTGCGGGTCGATCGCGGCGGCATGGAGGGCCGCCACCGCCACAGCGGCGGCGGAGTCGCGCCCCTGCGGCTCCAGCAGGATGTCAACGCCAATCCCGAGCTGGCTACATTGCTCGGCCACAATAAACCGGGCCTCGGCCGAGGCGATCACGGTAGACTTGGCAAACACGGTCGCATCCGACACCCGCGCGAGTGTCGCCTGGAACGTCGAGCGCTTCGCGTCCACCAGCCGGGCGAATTGTTTGGGCATGCTCTCGCGGGACGCCGGCCACAGGCGCGTCCCAGTGCCGCCACACAGGATCATGGGGTAAACCGTACCAGCAGACTCAGACATCGAAATTAATCTTTCGCATTTGAGGTATAGAGCGGATTTGAAGCTAGACGATCGACGCAAACTCAATTCAAAAGGTCCAGCTGCCCACCGGCTAGAGCTGGGCGGTGACCCCGGTGACCCTGTGTGTGGACGCGGTCGATGAACTGACCCATGGCCGTCGAGAAGCGCTCGATGCTGAACTCCGAGGCCCGTTCGATCAGGACCTCGGGCCTCGGCGCGATGGCTTTGCAACGCTCGATCGCGGCGATCAAGGCGTCCACCGACTGTTCGTGAAAGAAGGTCCCAGTCACCCCCTCCTGAACGGTCTCCGTCGCGCCACCCTTTCCGTACGCGATCACCGGCCGTCCGCTCGCCATGGCCTCCACAGGCACGATCCCAAAATCCTCCTCGCCGGGGAAGATCAGGGCTTGGCACCGGGCATAATGATGCTTCAGCACCGCGAAGGGTTGCGGGCCGAGCATCTTGACGTGCGGGCCCGCCAGGCTCCGCAATTCGCGCAGCATCTCGCCGCCGCCGATCACCACGAGGGGCTTCTGCAGGCGGTTGAACGCCTCGATCGCCAATTCCGGGCGCTTGTACCGGACCAGCTCGCCGACCATCAGGTGGTAGTCGCCGCGTTCCTGCTCGGGGGCGGGACCGAACGCGTCCGTGTCGACCGGGGGATAGATGACGGTGGCGCTGCGCCGATAGTAGGTCTCGATCCGGCGCGCCACGGTCGCCGAATTCGCCACGAACTCGTGGACCCGGCTCGCCGAGATCGCGTCCCAGTTCCGGATGTAATGCGCGGCCGGCGGCATCAGCAGGCGGTTCAGGAACCCCGTCCGCTCGCGGTAATCGTGGAACATGTTCCAGACGTAGCGCATCGGGGAATGGCAGTAGCAGATATGGGTGGCGTTCGAGGGCGGGATGATACCCTTGGCCGGCCCGGATTCGCTGCTGATCACGAGATCGTACCCGCGCAGGTCGAGCTGCTCGAGGGCCATCGGCATCAGCGGCAGATAGGATTTATAGCGCGTCGCGGAGAACGGGAGCCGGCCGATGAATGAGGTCTGGATGCGGTGGGCTTTGATGACCGGGGAGATCGAATCTGGGGCATAGGCGTGGGTGAAGATATCAGCCTGGGGATACATCTTGCATAGGGCTTCGACGACTTTCTCACCGCCTCGCATGCCCACGAGCCAATAATGTACAATTGCAACTCTCATTCAGGCATCCTCTGTAGGGGCTCATGTCTTGAGGCCTGTATTATCACGCTTTAACGTCGATTAGACCCGATTGCGCGTACTCAGTTTGTCCTCCCAGGCCAGCGCCTGGGCCACGATGGCGTCGAGGTCGTCGTGGCGGGGCTGCCAGCCGAGGCGGGAGCGGATCCGGCCGGCCTCGGCCACGATCCGGGCCGGGTCGCCGGGCCGGCGCGGGCACAGCCGCACGGCGAAGTCCCGCCCCGAGATCCGCTTAACCACCTCGATCACCTCCAGCACCGAGTAGCCGCGCCCGTAGCCGCAATTCAGCGTCAGGCTTTCGCCGCCCCCGCGCAGGTGATCCAGCGCCACCCGGTGCGCCTCGGCCAGGTCCGAGACCTGGATGTAGTCGCGCAGGCACGAGCCGTCCGGGGTCGGGTAGTCCGTCCCGTACACGTCGAGCCGTTCGCGCCGGCCGAGCGCGGCTTGCGTGGCTACCTTGATCAGATGCGTGGCGTCCGGGGTCGATTGCCCGGAACGCCCGGCCGGGTCGGCGCCCGCGACGTTGAAGTAGCGCAGCACCACGTAGGTGAAGCCGTGCGCGGCCGCCGCGTCGGCGATCATCCACTCGCTCATCAGCTTGGAGCGGCCGTAGGGGTTGATCGGGTTGAGCGGCAGGTCCTCGGGCACCGGTACCACCTCGGGCTCGCCGTAGACGGCCGCGGTGGAGGAGAAGATCACGTGGCGCACGCCCGCGCGGGTGGCGGCCTCGATCAGGGCACGGGTCTTGACGGTGTTGGCGAGGTAGTAGCCCAGCGGGTCGGCCACCGAGTCCGGCACGACGATCCGGGCCGCGAAGTGGGCGAGCGCGTCGATCCGGTGCTGCAGGATGGTCTGGGTCACCAGCGCCTGGTCGGCGACGTCGCCGACCACGAGCTTGACGCCCTCCGGCACGGCCCAGTCGAACCCGGTGGACAGGTCGTCCAGCACCACGATCTCCTCGTGGCCGGCATCCAGCAAAGCCAGAACCATGTGGCTGCCGATATACCCGGCCCCGCCCGTCACCAGAACTGCCATGTCGTCCGCTCCCTTACGAATCCGCGCTCATTTGTCCGACCGCCTATACAGAGCAATGACGCGGCTCGACCATCGGCATTTCTGCAAGTGGAAGGCCATGACGGCCTGCACCTGACGGCCTCGTGAATCGGCCCGGCTCCCCGCCGCGCACATCCGACCGACCAGTTCCAGCCAGGCGTCGCGCGGATCGGCCGCTGTGACGTGGACGCCTGCCGGGACGAAGCCGACAACCCGCACGCCACGCAAGGGTTTGACGGCGCCATCGGGATGCAGAACCGGCCCTCCGAGTGCGTAGTTTGCACCCATGCGACCGTTGTGCCGGTCCCCTGGCGCCCTCGATCACACCCGCAAGCTGAACGCCGGCCGGGGTGGAGGTCTGGGCCTCCGGGAGTCGGTGAACGGGACTTGGGATGTCGACCTCGCGTGCGTCGCACCAAAGAAACAGCGCTCTCACGCCGGTCGTCCCTAGACCGACACTATACGGACTCAAGCCGAGACTTGATGGCTGACAGCATCGTTCTCTCTCCCGTTGCGCCAATGCCGGGGCTAATCCGCATGGCTACATTGCATAGCCGCATAATATGAACACAAGTTAGACTGTGATTGGCCGTATAGCCGAGCTTGTAACAGGGTCAATAATTTGTTAGAAATGGCTATTAACAAGCCATTAACTATCCCGTCGCCATCTCGATCCAGAAAGCGAATCCATGCTGCGCGAGGCCGGCTCCCCAGTTTCACACCCTGCCTCTGCGCCGCACCATAGGGTTGAGATGTCGAACGTGGCCGATCAGATTGCCGGTCAGGTGAGCGAGGCGGCCGAGGCTGTGGCGGAGGCTGTCCTGCCTGAGACGCCGTTCGTGGCGCGGGGGCTTCGGCTGGATTGGGCGGCCAAGCGCGGGCTCGACATCGGAGTGGCGGCGACCGCGCTGTTCCTGCTGCTGCCGCTGATGCTGCTGATCGCCGTGCTGGTCTGGGCCGGCGACCGCAAGGCGCCGATCTTCCGACACATGCGGCTCGGCAGGGACGGACGCAGCTTCGGCTGCCTGAAGTTCCGCTCGATGGTCACGGACGGCGAGGGCGTGCTGGCCGCGCACCTGGCTGCCAGCCCGAGCGCCCGGGCCGAGTGGGCCGCCACGCACAAGCTCTCCGATGACCCGCGCATCACCGCCATCGGCCAGGTGTTGCGCAAGACCTCGCTCGACGAGCTGCCGCAGCTGTGGAACGTGCTGCGCGGCGAGATGAGCCTGGTCGGCCCGCGCCCGATCGTGCAGGCCGAGGTCGCCCGCTACGGGACGGCGTTCTCGACCTGCTTTGCCGTGCCGCCGGGCGTCACCGGGCTGTGGCAGGTCTCGGGCCGCTCCGACACCAGCTACGCCGAGCGCGTGGCGCTCGACCTGGACTACGCCAGCCGCTGGAGCCTGCGCCGGGACATCGCGATCATGCTGCGCACCGTCCCGGCCGTGCTCGCCCAGCGCGGCAGCAAGTAGCGCGGGCGTGCTCCGGCCGGCGCCGACGCGCGTTCGCGCGGCCCGGAGCGTGCAGCCCGGGATCCGGGATGGTGCGGCGGGATCGTCATGAAGGGTCTGCTGCTGAACGCGCTGCTCGGGGTGGGTCTCGGGCGGTTCGGCTCGGTCTGGGGCCTGCCGGTGTTCCTGCCGGTGGTGGCGGCCGAACTCGCCTACGGGTTCCACCTCCACCACCTGAGCGCGGGCGGCAGCCTGCGGCGGGGCGCGGCGCTGCTGGTCTGCGGCCAGCTCGGCTTCCTGCTCGGCGCCCTGCTGCGGCCGGTGCCGGGCGAGCGGTGAGGTGCCGCAGCTCGGCTTGGTCAACGGATTGCTAACCGAGGGAGCCGCGCCCGTGTCCGCGGCGGAGGGGGTTCAGTCTTGAACGAGAACGATCCGCACTGGGACGCCGACCCGCTCTGGTACGACCGGGCCGAGCCGGAGGCGCTGCCGGGCCGGCTGCTGAACGGGCTGGCGTATCTGGTCCTGCTGCTGCTGGCCGGGATGGCGGGCGTGGTGCGGCTGTACCGGCTCCCGGACGCGCTGTGGTGCCGGGCTGCCGGGCTGCCGACCAAATTAGACGCAGAACAACCCAGCCGCGTTTTTCCTGAAACAAATTATTTCCTTAAGGGTTTCGTATTTAGGTCATAGGATCACGTCACCAGGCTTCCAAGTTGCTGGAACTGAGATGAGGCGCGGCTGTTTAGATTCATCATTTGGACTGTCCACAGCAAGCTTTGCTGAAGAATTAGATCGAAGCTGCGGACGCAACCCCCGAATGCTTTCACGGGTCCGCCTGACCCTTGGTTCGACCCCAGGCTGGCTCCCAGTCAGGTAATGCAGGGCATACGTGGTGGCATCTACCTGATCGTCGTTGCGACCATTCGGAAAAGCCAGCAATTCGCCGAGGTACTCCCCCAGCCACGGTGCATCGGTCGGGAGATGCACCTGACCTGCCTCAAACCGAGCTGATTGTGCCAACAGCCGCGTTTCCTTGTCGTGGCGCAGCTCGACCAGGATCGGTGCCAACGTTTTGGTCCGACGGAGGTCCTGCAGGAGTGCGTGCCCGAGTTGGGTTTTTTCGATCAACGTCACATTCGCGTCCCAGCGCTTGCTTAGCGCCACAACCTCCCGACGCAACTCCCAAAACTCCCATCGCCCTCGGACCACGTCGAGGAGATAGTAATCCAGCCCGACCGCACCCCAGACCGTGCCCACCGACCAATCGCTTGTCTCGGACAGCGTCGAGGCGGTATCCCAGGAGGCCACGATCCGATCGAAGCAGCTAGGGGGCATGTCGTACCTGCGCAGCCACGAGCGCTGGATCACGTTACCACCAATAGGCGCAGGGTCCTGCTGGTACTGCGCCTGGAAGGTCAGCGAGCCCTGGGCGCGCCGCATCTGCTCTAACACCGCCATCGGCTCGCGCTCGACATGCAACAACTCACCGACCCGGCGCCGGTACACGTCCCCGGGCACGTTACTGAGTCGATGACAGGTATCCTTTGTCGCGATCGCGGGCAGTGACACCATCGCCCAGTCATCTCGTTCTAGGACATGGCCGACGAGGTCATCGACGTGAAGTCGCTGCATCACGATGACAATGGCACCGCGGCGCTTGTCGTTAAGGCGCGTGAGCAAGGTGTTGTCGAACGCCTCGTTGACCCGCCGACGCTCGGCCTTTGAGAACGCGTCCACCGCTTTGATCGGATCATCGATCACGATGAGATCGGCGCCGCGCCCGAGCACCGCCCCACCCATACCAGCCGCGGACACCGAGCCGCGCAACGTCGTCGTCAGTTCGAGGTCGCGGGGCCTGGGGCCCGTCAGCCGAAATCCCGAGAACGCCTGGCCAAACCACGGGCTCTGCGCCACTTGGCGTCGATCGAGGCTGAACTTTCGGGCCAGATCCTCGGTATGCGAGATGCAGATCACGCGTCGACCCGGGTCGTGACCCAGCGCGAACATTGGGAAGGCGACGCTGGCGATGATCGACTTGCCCGAACGCGGTGGGACGTTGATGATCAACCGGCGCACCTCACCGCACAGCACCCGCTCGAGCGCCCAGCACAGATGGTCATAGTGCCAATTCGGCGCGAACGCTGTTCCCGGCTCGAGCGTCGCAAAGGCCTGCTCTACGAAGGTAGCCAATGTGGTACGTAGCGCAACCGACATCATCTCGGCGGTTATGTTCACGACGTATGCTCCGAATCCCACCCTGGCCCCGGATTGTCGTTGTCGCTGGCAGCCGACTTGTCTCCACCCGCCGGTGAGTGTTCGGCGAGGATCTGACGCCGTATACGGGCATAGTGATTCTGATACACAGCTTCACTTTGCGCCGGGTCTGCGCCCATCTCGCCGGCGACAGCACCAGCCTCATGGACCGCGACCAGCTTGAAAATCTCTTTGCCGATGCGCGGGTCTGCCATCGCCTTGTGGCACATCGAGCGAAACACCGCTTCGCCGCATGACATCTCCACCCGCCTACCGTCCCGATTGAGCTGGACCGTCTCATTCAACACGCGCTTCATCATCGCCAAGAAGGGCTCCGCTTGCTTGCGGGGCCGCCCCCTTGGGTTACCGGACTGCCCCTTGGAAAAGCGGCCTCCGCCAGCACGGATACGCTGTGGCCGTGCAACGCCCTCTCCATTAGCGCAAGATGTCTGCGGCGCGAGATCATTGTCTCGCGCGACTATATTGTCGTTCGACTCGATCGGCTCATCGGACATCGCGACCTCCTCACGCGTCTGAAGCGACGACCGGGGCCGGCTGCTGGGCCGCTGGCTCATGCACCCGCCGCTCAGCCTGCTCGGCGAAGGTGAGTTTCGTGCCCGCATGGCGCGCGGGCGCCCCCGTCAGGATTTCCATCCGCCGGACGGCGACGTCGACGAAGTCCGGGTTAAGTTCGATCCCGTACCCAATCCGGCCGGTGCGATGGGCTGCGAGCAGGGTCGTGCCTGAGCCGCAGAACGGGTCGAGGATCAGGCCGCCGCGGTGCGAGGTATCGAGCAATGCGTCTGCGATCAGGCCAACCGGTTTCACGGTCGGGTGCAGGGCCAGCGCCTCCTCCCGCCCATGCCCGAACCCGTTCAGCCCGGACGCTGACCAAATCGTGGTGCGGTTACGTCCGTGGCGGCCCAACGCGATGTTGTTGATGTGCCGCCCTGAGCCGTACTTCATTACCAGCACAAACTCGGCTTGCTGACGGTAAAGTGAGCCCATACCACCCAAGCCTTTGTCCCAGACGCATGTCGTGAGTTGAGTCAGGCCAGCATCCCGCGCGGCGGTCATCAACGTAAGCATTCCGTGAGCGTTGATGAACATCTCGACGATCGCGCCATCGGCGAGATGCGGGAGCATCACGCTAAGGAAGCCTTTGAAGAAAACGGTGGCCTCGGCCTCACCCATTCCGGAGCCCTCGACGAACTCTCCGTGCCTGCCGCTGACGTAACCGCGAATGCAACATCCATAAGGCGGATCCGTCGCGACCTTCTGGACGCGCTGGCCGGCGAGCACGGCGGCGTAGCTCTCACCAGCACGAGCATTTCCGCAGAGCAGTCGATGACCACCGGCGAAGTCCCAAATATCGCCGAGGCGCGAGACCACGGACGCCGGCGCCTGTGGAATGGCGTCGGCCGGGTCTGTGCCATCGATGCAAGACGACGTCAGCGCGAGATCGATCTCTGGCAAATCGAACCCGGTGAACGCGACGAGGTCAGGCTCGACCGCGAGCAGGTGCGCGAACTCGCCCGCGAGAACCTCGGGGTCCCAGGTACTGCTCTCGGCGATCCGATTGAGCGAGAGGCGTAGAGCCCTGACTTCGTCGCCGGTGAGATGGTCGATGACGATCGTGGGCACGGTCGCGTGCTTGAGCCGCCGACAGGCCTCGTAGATCGCGTGACCGTCGATAATGCCTCCAGACGAGGTGACGAGAATCGCCACGCAGCACCCGAACCGCTCGATATTACCGGCGAGGCGTTCGACTTGTCCTTTGCCACGCCTACGCAGCGGCCGGTCGAGCGGCTGGATGTCGCCGATCGGCTGATGCGTGATGCTGATGTCACGCGATAACGCGCTCACCCCAGTGGGATCGCTGACGAGCGATACCGAAGCAGGGGATTTAGCCAGGCTGCGCTGGCGAACACGGGTTGGAATTTGAACGGACATAAGGAAATCTGGCTCCGCGAATGACGAGACGATTGGCAGACGAAAGACGAGCTTCACCTGGCTGCGGAGCGATCCGAAGCAGGAAAACGTCGGTTTCAGATCTGCCAGTTCTCGCGCACGTTGCGGTCGGAGCCTGACTGCCTGAGCCTCCCGCAGCACGGGAGGTCATGTCGAGGTGAGAAGGCCGCTTCAGCCCACCATCACGATGGCAGCTGAGCGAATGCCTCACAGTCCCAAGAATGTAGGACTGTCCATTAGTTAACGCCGCCGCTGCCCGAGGTCAACAGACCCGTCGCGCAGAAAGCGTGGCGCCGCGCGCCGCCTCGTCCGGAAGATACCAGGTCTACCGGCCGGCGGTGGAACAATGAAGCCTGTGCCAGGTACAGGCTAGACGCGTGGTCCTGTCCCCTACCGAGATCGCTTATCAAGCCGCTCGCCGGTCTCCCGGCAGATGACGCCGCCGCCAATCAGGCGCTTGAACGGACTGGCTTTACTGCCGGGCAATGGACGCCGGTTCGGGTCGGCGATGCCCAGGTGCCGATCGCGCATCCGGCGCACCCGTGCGATCACGCCGACATCCAGCACCGTCTTGGCGGCGTGACACGGCCGGCACAGCACCTGGCAGTTCTTGAGGGACGCATCATCGGCCAACGCGGCGGGCACGATATGGTCGTAGTCGAACCACCCGGTCTGCAAGGTGCAGGGGCAACGGCCGCCGTTCACGAGCACGCCCTCGCATCGCCCGTCCGCACGTGCGAGGGCGGCACGAAGCACTGCCTTGCTGAACTCGCGCCGGGGCATCACGCCACCCCCATGGCCGCGGATAAAGTCGGCCCACCGAGGTCAGCCGCGATCGCGTGGCGTTCAGCCCTGTTTCCAGCCAAGCGATAGGCGTGCAATTCACGCGCTCCAAGCGTGGCGCATGCGGCCAGCCAGCCCAGAAAACCTGGATCCCCAGGGTCGCAGGCACGGACAGCGACGATCGAAGCCTGCCCTTGGGCATTACGGGCAACGGCGAGGACGACTGCGGGGTCGTCGGCGACCAAATCGACGGTATCGAGCGGCTGGATCACGACGACATAACGCCGGCTCGAGGATCCGCGCCAAGCGCTCATCGGTAGGAGGCACGCGCCGCGCAGGCCCGCGCTGGTGCGCAGACGTTCTTCGCGAACCGCCGAACGGACGGTGCGATTGGATTTCAAGTCGCGCAGAGCGGCGGCCCAGGAGATGCTGTGGTTCGACATGCTCGCACTCACGTCCGCGGGGCGGCAAACGATGCGGCAGGCAGGCTCGCTGTCGAGCCTGGGCACGGAAGCTGCGCCGAATGTCCGACATGGGCGGCGGGGGAAAAGATGATCTGAATGAAAAATGGGGTTTGCATAGCGCGCCTCGGGCTCGTGACGGGACTAGCCCCGCCACTGCCTTGGCCCCGCACATGCCCAATGGGCTTGCGGGGTAACGCGATCGGTCGGATGCCCTTGCCCGCTCCCGGGAAGCTCGCTTCGACTCACGGCAGCCGGCTGCTTCGTGACGTGACTATTCACGCTCCAATCGCTCAAGCAGTCCAGTGGAATATGCTCGTTGCCGACATGAAATCAGTCGGCGATTGTCCATATGCCCTCTCCGAGGATACGGAATCACTGGTTCGTGAACAAAATTTGTGGACGAAGTGCTGAGAAAAGCTCGTTAAGACAACAGGCATAACGAGCATCAATACACATGACTCACAAATATTTATTATAATCAAACTCAAAATATCCACGCGCGCAAAACGTCGCGCATGATTTTTAAAATTTGATAGAAAGGACAATTTAAACTTGGCAGCACCGGTCGATGATGAAGAGGCATGCCACGACGATACAATCGCAGAAGCGGTTACTGTATCTGAATTTCCATAGGTCCTTCGATTAATTTTTCGAAAAACACCGGTATGAGTAGAGGCGCGCAAGACAGAAGTTTGGGCAAGATGATGTTGTCTTGCATGACGATCTCGTGAGCCCTATGTCAGCCCGTATCAGTATGTCGTAGGCCCGGGGCACGACACTTTGGATAATCTGTGCCCTATGCAGGCTTATCGCCTACCTGTTCCACCGGGGTAGAACGGATCCGGCGGCCTTTCCCTTCTGAGGTTAGATCGCTTCAAAGATATAGGCATACGCCGTGTGCCAATCCTGGGGCGCCGAGGGCCGTGTCCCGCTGCATGTCTCACGCTGCGACTGGGTGCTCTTCTGACCGGCGCGAGCATCATCCTGCCATGACACCTTAATAGCCGTGCCGGGCGGCAGGCATACGCGAGCAGCCAAGTATGGGTTGCATTCACGGCGGCGGAGAGGTTTTTTGAACACGGCCAGCGCAGCCAGATCCTGCTCGTGGTGGCGAGGGAGGACCGTCAGCTTACGGAAGCCCATCTGCTTGATCGTGCAGCCAAGCGTGCTTTCGTCCAGCCTGCCCCCGAAGCTCACGTAAATTCAGGCGGCGATAGCTGTCTCGACGTGCGTACTACGCCGTATCGGTCAACGTTTGACCCACCCTCGATAACCCGTGTCAGCGCCTGTCGCTGTCCGGCGTCAAGCTTGGACGCCTAGCGGCTGACCAGACCCGCCGTACCATCAGCGTTAAAGGCCAGCGCTCAGTAGCCCGTCGCCGGCAGGTCCACCGCGCCGGCTACACGCTGTTTCCGCCGATGTAGACCGCAGCCAACGCCAAAAGCTGTGGCCGACGCCCCAGCTTGCCCTGCAAGTCGCCTGAGAACATCAGCAGCAAAATTCTCGAGGCATGATACCGGATTATATACGATAAACCATCCCGGCTCAAATAACGGAATCACAGCAGACGCGCCGAAAAATCATATTCTTCGTTACTTATATTGACCAACCTGAGCCTCTAAACAACAATAAAAACTGCCGCGCGACGCGCACTATTCACAACGCGTCAATGTGCAATCCGAACCAACCGCCAGAAGAAAGAAAACTCAGTGCTTTTTGCCATGCGACCTCCGCGTCAACGCCGCGCGCAGATCGCCCGGGCCTTCATGGCGGTCGGTACCGAACCCAGGGCGAAGCAGTAGATGCTACTCTCGTCCATGGCGGGGCGCTCGCCGCCGCTACAGGTGCCGTTCACTGCGAACTCGTCGGAGGTGCAGGCGGCCACGCACCGCCCGCCCGTCGTGCACTCCTCAACCTGAACCCGTAAAGCAACGATGGCAACAGCTGCCTTGCCCTCGGGCCCAGCCGGTCCTGCCTGGCCACGTTCGCCTCTTTCGCCCGCCTGCCCTTTCGCGCCCGCCTGTCCGGCGGGGCCAGGTGGTCCTGTGGGGCCGGCCGGCCCCGGCTCGCCCTTGGCGCCGCGCTCGCCTTGAGGTCCTTCCGGACCCTGTTGACCGGCGGCGCCCTGTGGACCGCGTGGGCCGAGCTCGCCCTTGGGCGTGTTCGCCGCAAGCATCACGGGTGCGGCATGCCCCGCGGCCTGCTTCACGGCCGGTGGCCGAGCGCAATAGCCGACGACGGCCTGTCGGCTGAGGGACTCGGATTTCAGCGTCACCACGCAGGTCTCCGGATGGTAGGGGATCCGGAACGCGAAGCGCCCGTCCTGATCAGCGCGGGTGTCGAACTTGTCGTCCAGGACGACGCTGGCAGCGCGGGGCGGCGCCAAAGTCCCGAAGACCCTAAGATCGCCGTTGGAGATCATCGCCATGTCGACGGCGATGTCGCCGGTGGCCCCCGCACCCGAGGACGCTAGGCAGAGAGCCAAGACCAGAAGCGATCGCCGAGCCATCCTGCAAACTCCAAAATTTCCGGACAGGGTAGGACTCGGCATAGCTCGGCTCTATCGGGCCGTAGCGTACATATTTCGGCGCATCTGCAGGCAGACGAGACCTGATCTTAAGGTGAAAGATGCGTGAGCACTGCGCCGAACGGCGGGGCCTGTCCTCGCCGATGGCGAGACGATCCGATGCTCTCGGCACCGTGAGGCCGCTGTTGTGCGAGTGGGCGACTACGTCGGCTCTACTGAGGCTAGACCAGAGTAGGACACTCGGGCAGAGCCGTCATCGCAGATGCGTCAGCTTGCAAGAGATCACGCCAGGATATTGAGATATCGGGCTGCGATATAGGCGGCCAGCACCAGGCCGACGATGCCCGCACCGCTGAACAAAATGGCGAGCCAACGATCGAAGACGGCGGCGTCGCTATCGGCCTGACGAGTCGCGCACGCGAGGCAATAGGTGGTGTCCGCGCGGATCGTCTCACCGCAGGATCGACAGATAGTGCGTGCCAGCGGCATCGATTTTTCGTTCGGCATCGCGTAGGTGAATACCAGTTTGGTGTCGCCGATCGCAATTCTTGGGACGCACACAGTCTGTATCAGCGACACAATCACGCGCGAATCGACCATGGGGCATTCCGAGCATAACGCCCCCCACGGTTTCATGCCTTCCGAAAGGCGTGTCGCGTGCTCCCGGTGATCACTCGGTAACCGTTCTGCCGCGGCAAGCGAAGCGAGGTCCTTGCGTCGGCGGCGGCCTGCGCGTCTCGTACCGCCCTGTATCATGTTGCTTAGGGCGTGATGACGGTGGAGCTCAGGAGAGCCGCGGCGTTGCTCCGGAGACCGTATAATCGGGCCGACTTCTTCCGGCGTTGGACCTTGGACTCCGCCCGCCTCGGCTCGTAGCCAGCGGAGGCCGCTCCGCTTAACCGCCCGAGGCCGATCGCCCCCGCCCCCGCCCCCGCCAGGGCGGATCGTCCTTCGGCATAATCTGGCGCAACCATCGGATAATCACGCGGCAGCCCTCACTTCTCGCGATAATGTTCCGGCGTGAGGCCGCGGCCGGTGAAATCCCGTCTTAACGTCTTGTAGGGCTTGCCATTCTCGAGGCTGATCAAAGCATCGCGGCCGACCGAGCGCCAGATCTCAGCTGCGGACGGTTTCTCGACCAGGCCCTCTGCAACCGCAGGCGCCGAAGCATGTCCCTGCGCGGACGCCTCCACAGCATCGTAACCGTTTGCGAGAAGCTTAATATAATCCGAGATTTTGATATGATTACTAAAAACTTAGGCTTTCACAATATTTGGTACAGATGCATGCCATCGAGGGGTCGTGATTTGAGACCGTCGCCCATTTCTAACTCATGGCGGCACAACCTTCGCCACACCTCGGCGCACCTACGAGGGATGCGTTGATCCGTCGCAGTTTTCTGCCGGGAGATTCATTCAACGTTAATAATGAGTTTCCGGCGGAGCAATTGGCTTGGCATTCGCCAATGGATAAAATTTTTATTTCAATCACGAGAATTACAATGGCGCAGATATCTTTGATAACCGCGATTTGCTAGGTGTTGCTACTTGAACTACGGCGCCTAAAATAACGCAGGACCGAACCGTTTCTTCGAATGTCGACAAATCTAACGCGGCGGTCGGTCTCATAAGGTGTGCACGCAAGATGTGTTGCTTATGAACGGACTGGAAATCAACGTTAAGTTCTGCTGCTTGCCAGCATGTAACTGTTCGGCAGACAGACGTCCGATCCAAGCATGACCCACCAACGGATGTGCAAGCTGGCAACGGCGCTACGTTCTGACCGCCGAAGCCAAGGAGCGCTCAACGCGGCAGCAGATCAGTCACTCATAGCCAGGGCGTCGGTCACCAGTCGGTTGACCAGCGCGTCGCGCTTGGCTTGGCGTATGACGATGCGGGCCGCAGCCCGGGCATTGGCTGCGCGGATGTCGCCCCTGGGCGACCCGTCGCGCAGGGCCCGCCACGCCATGGCGCGAAACCATTGGGCGTTGGCCAGGGCGATGGCGCGACGATCGGCGACCGACCCGCAGGCGGGCGGCGCGAGGAAAGAGACGGCGTGCATGGGACCAATCCTGGGCAGCAAAGATACGCCTGCCCGCGAACTGATAGTTTCATGACATGCCGAAACTCGTAGATCAATAATGTTTTCACCAAACAGCGGAATTCCTGATCGCATCCGGGCCCCATATCTGCAATCGCGGGCCAGTCGCCGGCAAAAATTCTTATTTGTTTTGCGCGGACTTATGACAGACTCAATGGATGTCGGCGGCAAACATATGTTCGATCAAGTCCCGAGTTCGATATAAAGGATGATTGTTGATCTGAATTCGGAAACTATAGCACGCCGCGATTGTCATGGCGGCGCGAGGTGGAGGGTACCGGACGCGAGGCTTTCGACCCGTTCGAAAAGATTGCACCTTCTTCGCACACTTCGATTGCTCCGCTGAGCGCTCGTGCCGCGATGCCGGCCGGCGGGATCGCCGCGGCGAACAGGTCATCCGGCATCGGTTTCCGGTTCCTCCAACCCCGTGCCGCACCAGCCCCCGACCCGTGGTACGAGCCCGCCACGACCAGCCGAGCCGATGACCAATGCTGACACGCCGCGCACTCCTGTCCCGCCCGACTCTAGCCGCCGCCTGCGCGGCTGCCGGGAGCCTGGTGACGGCGGGCTACGCGACGGCCCTGGAGCCGCATCGGGTCCAAGTCCGGCGCTATCGGGTCTGCCCGCCGCGGTGGCCGGCCGGTCTGCGCCTGCGGATCGCGGTGCTCACGGACTTCCACGCCCATCCCCGCTGCATGGGTGAAGACGCACTCCACGAGTTGGTGGCGCGCACCAACGCGTTGGAGCCGGACCTCACGGTGCTGCTTGGCGATTACGGCTCCCAGAGCCGGGGGGCCGTCCCGTTCGAGACGGTGGCCGAACGCCTGAGCGGTTTGCGGGCGAAGCGGGGGGTCTACGCCATCCAGGGCAATCACGATTGGGGCGACGACCGAGCCGCACTCCGGCGCGGACACGGCCCTACCCGGGCCGAGCGTGCCCTGCGGGCGGCCGGTATCGTTTTCCTGGAGAACGCGGCCGTGCGGCTCGATGTCCCGGCCCCACTCTGGCTGGTGGGGATCGAGAGCGAGGCGACGCCCGGCCGCCCCCTGGCGCCGGACCCGCTCGACCGGCAGAGGTCGGGGATCCTCGCGCAGGTCCTCCGGGACGTCCCCGCCGACGGCGCCGCGATCCTGCTCGCGCACGAGCCCGACCTGTTCGCCACCGGCCTCGACCCGCGGGTCGCGCTCACCCTCTCCGGCCATACCCATGGCGGACAGGTGCGGATCCTGGGCTGGTCCCCGTGGATCCCGTCGCGCTACGGATTGCGCTACGCCCACGGCCATATCGTCGAGGGCCGGCGTCACCTGATCGTTTCAGCCGGACTGGGCTCGCACTTCGTAGCGGGCCGCCCGTTGCGGTTTGGGATCCCGCCCGAGATCGTGATGGTAGAGCTTAGGTTTCCAGAGGGCGACGAGAGCAGAGCGACCCTCCAGGTCGATTGCCCGGCATGACGAGGTGCCTGCGGACAGGTACGCCCCGGGCGCGCCATATCTGCGACGATCGGGGCCCCGAGACGCTGCGGGGCTGGTACCAAGCTACCGTGAACCTACGATTATGCCTCATTGCGCAAAATAATTGCACATCCCCGCTTTAGTCGGCGCTTCTTATCATTATATTGCTAGCTCTGGACCGATCGATAAGTCCGGAGAGAAAACGTCAAGCTTTCGCGTGCAGACAGGTGCGGCGAAGGCGCTCGAGGGGATACGATCATGCATTGGACGGCCGTGTTCCTCGCCGCCTATTCGCTCGGTTTGGTTGAGTTCTGGCGTCTGTGCCGCGAAGCCCCGCTGATACCCGACGAGTCCGCCCGGCCGTACCTGATCGATCGGGACTCAGCCGAGAAGCCGCGTCATCGCCCAGCCTAAGATTCCGATCCAGCCCACCACCACCAGCAAAACCACAATCAGGATCGCGGTCGAGCCGAAGCGGGCAAACAAACGCTGGCCTAGGCTGCGCTCCGGATCGGTCGGCCGCGTCTCGCTCTCCAACATCTTTCCTGGTCCAGCCTTCGCTCTGCGCTGGGAGGCGACGGCTTCCCTAGCATGATCCGTGACGCCGTCTTGGCGTGCTTCCCGGGAACAGGGCCCGGGAGGCTGCAACCCGGTCACCGGCGGGCCGCGCGTGATCGCACTATGATGCGCGCTGGCTCAGGATCGTCGTGGTCCGGCGGTGCGGCGTGCGTGCCAAGCGGCGGCCCAACACCACAGCCGATCCGGTAGCCGGTACAACCGCATCACGCCCGCCATCCCGGCCAGCAGCAGCAGGACCAGATACGCCAGACCGTTCAGCAGCCGGCCCGGAAGAGCCTCCGGCTCGGCCCGGTCGTACCAGAGCGGGTCGGCGTCCCAGTGCGGATCGTTCTCGTCCAAGACTGAACCCCCTCCACCGCAGACACGGGCGCGGCCCACTTGATTAGCAATTCGTTGACCAAGCCGAGCTCCGGCACTTCACCGCTCGCCCGGCAGCGGCCGCAGAAGGGCGCCGAGCAGGAAGCCGAGCTGCCCGCAGACCAGCAGCGCCGCGCCACGCCGTAGGCTGCCGCCCGCGCTCAGGTGGTGGAGGTGGAACCCGTAGGCGAGTTCGGCCGCCACCACCGGCAGGAACACCGGCAGGCCCCAGACCGAGCCGAACCGCCCGAGACCCACCCCGAGCAGCGCGTTCAGCAGCAGACCCTTCATGACGATCCCGCCGCACCATCACGGATCCCGGGCTGCACGCTCCGGGCTGCGCGGGCGCGGGTTAGCGCCGGCCGGGGCACGCCTGCGCTACTTGCTGCCGCGCTGAGCGAGCACGGCCGGGACGGTGCGCAGCATGATTGCGATGTCCCGGCGCAGGCTCCAGCGGCTGGCGTAGTCCAGGTCGAGCGCCACGCGCTCGGCGTAGCTGGTGTCGGAGCGGCCCGAGACCTGCCACAGGCCGGTGACGCCGGGCGGCACGGCAAAGCAGGTCGAGAACGCCCGGCCGTAGCGGGCGACCTCGGCCTGCACGATCGGGCGCGGGCCGACCAGGCTCATCTCGCCGCGCAGCACGTTCCACAGCTGCGGCAGCTCGTCGAGCGAGGTCTTGCGCAACACCTGGCCGATCGCGGTGATGCGCGGATCGTCGGAGAGCTTGTGCGTGGCGGCCCACTCGGCCCGGGCGCTCGGGCTGGCGGCCAGGTGCGCGGCCAGCACCGCCTCGCCGTCCGTGACCATCGAGCGGAACTTCAGGCAGCCGAAGCTGCGCCCGTCCCGGCCAAGCCGCATGTGCCGGAAGATCGGCGCCTTGCGGTCGCCGGCCCAGACCAGCACGGCGATCAGCAGCATCAGCGGCAGCAGAAGGAACAGCGCCGTCGCCGCCACCCCGATGTCGAGCCCGCGCTTGGCCGCCCAATCGAGCCGAAGCCCCCGCGCCACGAACGGCGTCTCCGGCAGAACCGCCTCCGCCACAGCCTCGGCCGCCTCGCTCACTTGACCGGCAATCTGATCGGCCACGTTCGACATCTCAACCCTATGGTGCGGCGCAGAGGCGCCCTTGGATCTCGGGGATTTGGCAGGACCCTGCATCGACTCAGCTCCACGGTTGAGGCCAATGGCGGGTGGTTAATCATTAGTTACTTCGGGCCTTATAGACGGGGACAAATGGGCTGACAAGCTGCCAAATATTTTAATCAGCCCCCTTAAAACAGGTTATATATGTAAAAAAATGCATGCGGGGCGGGGGTTACGCCGCCACACGTCGGGTTCTGGGGCTAACCTGACGTTCAGTAGTTGTTACGGAATTGCCGAGGCGGTCCGTCCGAAACAACGGCCCGGACAACAACTTACGCAATGTTTGATTGTGCGCTGCGCAATCGGACCCGACATACTTGACGGGTCCCGGCTACGGGTCGGATCAAACGGCTTGGCGCTCATGCTGCAATGCCGCGACACCCCAAACGAACAAGGGGCCGAAACCGTTGCATCGGAAAAACAAGAGTCCCGACGACCCGCCCCGGTCGCCCACCGTGTAGCGCGCACGACCGACGAGACCGCGAACCCGGCATGCGCAACTGTGTCAGAACAAGGACTTAGGGCGACGCCTCCGTTCGCGCCCCGGTCGCTCCACCCTGTCCCGGCGCCATGACCACCGGAACCGCTCTCGCGATGCGGCACGGCCGCGCTCGGACGACGCGGGCAGTGCCGCGAACCCGGATCCCGGACTGTGCGCGATCACACCTGCTCGATGGCATAGACCGCCGACGGACGCGGCCATTCATCGGCCATATTGTGGATGCCTGGCATGCGAATACCGAATTCGGCCGGATACACCACTAAAACGGAGCTTTTCACATTAAAATCGTCGCGCATTATTGCAAATTCAGAAACGGATGGCATCCTGCTGACATGAAGTTCGCGAGACCCAACATGAGTCTATCGCGCCGGCGATGCGCCATAGTACCAATATTCGTAGGGTCTTTGCTCTGGATCGCTCCGGCGAAAGCCGACATGCGTATCGAGGCCGCGAAAATCACTGCCGGCGACCTTTGGGTGTTGGGCAATGCCGGCGAACCCGACGCCGAGATTACCCTGGACGACAAGTTCTCGCAGCGAACCGATACGCGCGGTTATTTCGAGTTTCACGTCGTCTATCATCCGGCCACTTGCATCGCGACGCTGCGGACGTCAAAGCAGGCGCGCAGCATTGTTGTTGGGGAGTGCGGCCAGCAGGCGCCCAGCCTCGCAGGTCCGCCTGGTCCACGAGGCGAAGCGGGAATCAAGGGGGAGCCTGGTCCGCCGGGCGCGTTGGGACCGCCCGGCACGCCTGGCACCGACGGCTCTGTGGGCGCGCAGGGCGAGCGCGGCCTGCAGGGCCCCGAAGGTCCGGCGGGCATCGCGGGACCCGTAGGGCCGCCGGGCCAGCGCGGTCCGCAAGGGGTGCCGGGACCGATCGGGAAGGCCGCACCGTCGAGTGCCGCCTTTAAGGCCAAGCCGTCGCCGACCCTCACGGGTTCGGTGGCTAGGCGTCGCGCGACGCAGCCGCAGCAGGAACCGGGCCAGAGTCCCGGCGACGCCGCGCCCTCCGAGCCGGGCGCGGGCGTCGCCACCGACGATCGCTATTGATGCGTTTCTGGCGGCGGCGTCCGAGAGGGGGCAGCGGCGATCCATCGGCGTCCCATCGCTGCGTCGTGGATGTTCGGGGGACGGCCGGGGGAGCCGCCAAATGGCTTGCCGGGCGTCCCGCGACAGCGAACAAGCTCTTGGGAACTGCGCGCGCACAATAGATCGGCTGCGTCGGCGGACCCATGGTTCCGAGCGGGCGCCCGGGGCGGGAGCCGATGCGTGCCCAACTCGGTTCGACCGTCCCGGAGATTCGCCCCTCCATGCGGTTGCACGGACTTCCCGCGCCGACTCCGCGAGAAACGCGTACCCCCCTTTGAACAAAGACGAATTCGCGTTTTTGTCACCGTGTTTACGGCCGGCGTGGCCACCCGCCGAAGTGGCCTGCCATGTGTCACCTTAATGCCCCAACGCACCACATTTCGACGCCGACGCCGGACAAGCCCGAGCCAAACCGGCGGATTTGCGCTAAGCGTGACGGTGGGGCGGGCTTGATCGGATCCCTGCGTAACGCCGTACCTTGGCCGTTTTCGTGGCGGACATCCGGACCGTTATAAAGACCGCAAGGGCTTGTTATCGTGACAATACGTCCACCAGCGAGTTGCCCCACGCTCCGAGTGATCGGCATGGCGTCCGGCCTCGCGATCCTGGCCACGAATCCGTCTCTTGCCGAGACCTTGGAGAGCGCTCTCTCCAAGGCTTACCAGGGCAATCCGTCTCTGAATGCCGGCCGCGCCGGCGTCCGAGCCATCGACGAGAACGTCGCCATCGCGCAGGCGGGCTACCGGCCGCAGGTCAATGTCGGCGCCTCGATCGGCGTACAGTATCTGCAGACCCGCAGCGGCAGCAGCGTCTCGGCGGCCGCCGGGGCGACCAGCACCGGCGCGAGCACCGCCAGCACGGGAACGACCGCTGGGGGGACGACGGGCGCGTCCGGCGCCTCCGGCCTCGGGGGCGCGAGCGCGGGCGGCACGACCGGGATCGGGGTGGGCACTGCCGCGGGCGGGCTCGGCAGCACCGGCACATCGGCCGGCGGCCTGGCCTCGAACACCGCCGGCCAGTCGGCCGGCGGCGCGACCACGACCAACGACGTGACCTCCCAGGTCGTCACATCGAACCGGACGACGCGCACCACCTATCTTCCGAGCAGCGCGAGCCTGACCGTCTCGCAGACGATCTTCAACGGCTTCCAGACCGACAACACCGTCCGCCGGGCCGAGTCCACCGTCTACAGCCAGCGCGAGACCCTGCGGTTCACCGAAATCACGGTGCTCTACAACGCCGTCCAGGCGTATATGAACGTGCTGAGCAACACGGCGACGCTGGAACTCAACCGGAACAACGTCGAGGTCCTTGAGGAGCAGCTGCGCCAGACGCGCGACCGCTTCAACGTCGGCGAGGTGACCCGCACCGACGTGGCCCAAGCAGAGGCCCGGCTCGCCGGCGCCCGCTCCCAGGTCAGCGCGGCGGAATCGACCTTGCGCACCAGCATCGGCGTCTACCGGCAGAATATCGGCGTCGAGCCGCGCCAGCTGGCGCCGGGCCGTCCCCTGGACCGGTACGTTCCGGTCAGCCTCGACGCGGCCATCGCCATCGGCTTGCGCGAGCATCCGCAGGTCGTGTCGGCGATCCACGCGGTCGACGGCGCCGAGGCCCAGGTCAAGATCCTAGAGGGCCAGCTCGCGCCGACCCTCAGCCTGCAGGGCTCGCTCAGCCAGCTCTACGACCAGAACGGACCGAACCAGAGCTTCTTCGTCGGGTTCGTGGGCGGCCGGCTCAACATCCCGATCTACGAAGGCGGCCAGACCTACGCGCAGATCCGGCAGGCCAAGGAGACGGTCGGCCAGTACCGCATCCAGGTCGATCAGGTCCGCGACCAGGTGCGGGCGCAGATCGTCGATTTCTGGGGTCGCCTCGAGGCCGCCAAGGCGCAGGTCATCGCCGCCCAGGCGCAGGTCCAGGCCAACGAGGTGGCGCTGAACGGCGTGCGTGAGGAGGCCCGCGTCGGCCAGCGCACCACCCTGGACGTGCTCAACGCGCAGCAGGAACTGCTGAATTCGCGGGTGAACCTGATCCTGGCCCAGCGCGACCGGGTGATCTTCTCCTACGGCGTGGTCCAGTCGATCGGGCAGCTCACCGCCCGCTTCACCGCCCTGCCGGTGGAGTACTACAGTGCCAAGATCCACTACGATCAGGTCAAGGATCTGTGGTTCGGCCTGCGCACCCCGGACGGACGCTGAGGTCTTTTCCCAGGGGAGTGTGGTGCAGGCGCGCTTGCCGCGACGAATTGGCATGGAATACTGTTTGACGACCGGCCCGATCGGGTCATCCTCCGAACATCCCATGCCCGAGCGCGCCTGTTGATGAGTGCAGCGAGCCCCAAGATCCCGGACTCGAAATTCCAGGATAAGGCTGCCGATAAGGCGCATGAGCCTTCGATGGAGGAGATCCTCGCCTCGATCCGAAGGATCATCGCGGACGATCAGGCGGCCAAGCCCGCCGAGATCGCGCCGGTGCCCGAACCCGAGCCGGACGACGTGCTCGACCTCGCCGAGGTCGCCGAGCCGGTCATCCGGCCCCGCGCCGTGGCCCCGCCGGAGC
>NZ_VRVA01000084.1:0-25212 GCF_008039945.1 Methylobacterium sp. WL64 | reverse complement strand
CCACCGTCGTCCTTCCGCCAACTGTCAACGTCTCTCTCTATGGGGACGGCGACGCACCATTCTCCGAGCTTGAGGGTTAAGAGCGGGATACTAGGGGGTGATCCACTACGGCTTCGGCCTGGCACTGATCCCTGGTCTAGTTTTCGCTCTTTACGGCGTTTGGGTGCCTTCCTCACAAAAGGAACATCGATGTCCTGGTGTCACCAGGATCCTTCCCATCCCGGTTTCGCCCGGGAGGGGGGAGGGCCAGCACTTAACAACCGTCCAGACTCTTGACCAATGAGCTGGCCGAAATCGCGGGATTTCTGGTCGGCAGATAGCTCCATCAAGTACGCGTCAGAATAGCGACGGGGCACGCCGATGGCAGAATCTGGGCACACTGAACGGTTGACGGAGGGACGCTGAGCCCCCTCCCAAGCCTTGCCCTTCGAACAATTTACCGCTTACCCTGTCGAGACTAAAAGATTGTTTTGCCGAAGCTTTCAGCCCGTTTCAGGTCTTACGAGTGGATCGCCTTGCCGTAGGTGTCGAGTATGTTCTCGTGTGTCATCTCGGCTTGATAGCGAGGAAATCGTCTTATAGCCTCTGCCAGCATCGTAAGCGTCGGTGTTTCGTATCGTCGGCCCACGGATGCAACACGATGACCGGTAATGGCATCCCGTAGGCGTTCTTCAATCCCCACTGCTAAAGCCCGTGTCTTCCAAGTGTGTCTCCAACCATGATTCGGATCGACGCCGGGATCTAGCTTGACCGTCACACGCACCCATTCGGCTACTGAGCGGCTTTGCAATTCTGCCGGGGTGACCGCCGACCCCACTCGGTGCTTCCTCGGATCGTAGAAAAGTGGGCCGCCTGGTAGTGTTCCTACGAAATCGAAGAAACCCTGTTCAATCAAATGAGCGTGCAGGGGCACCACCCTTGGTTCGCCCGTCTTCGTCACCCGCAGGTGCATGATGGGGATGCCTGCCTCGATACGAATGTCTCGCTGCTCGAGGCTCGTAAGCTCCCCGATCCGTGCTCCTGTGTAAGCTGCGAGCCAGGGGCACCAGCGTCTAGCAAATTCCCTAGTTGGATTCTTACCTCGAGGTTCGACACCTGAGGCTGCCGAGAGAATTGCTGCTATCTCACTCTCTCGAAAGGTTCGCTCCCTCTGTGCGACGATCCTGGGCTCATCCAAAGACAAGCCTGCAGCTGGGTTCATTTCTAGAAGCTTGCCGCTTGCTCGACTTGAGGCCCACCGGAACACCGAGCTGACAGCCACGAGATCGTTCTTGTTGATCGCCCTAGGGCTGATGCCTTCAACGTCCCTTCGACGCTCCGCCCAGGCGAACACATCGTCAGAAGTTAGATCCCGGGCGTCTCTTCCATTCGCAAAAGCGTCGAAGGATCGGTAGCTGCCACGGTAACGCTTGATCGTGTTCGGGGCTCGCTTGTCCGCCCGGTCTAGGGCCCATCGTTCGAATAGATCTCCCGCTGTGAAATGAGGTTCATTTGCCTTGGCAGGGGAGGGGGCCGGCAAGGGCTCCAGTGGAATGACATTTCCCACAGGGACAAGATGACGACGCCAATCCTTGTGTTCGAAAACACCTCCGGGATCCGTGCTGGATAGAGCCCCGCTTCGCTCGGCTTGCCATAATTCTTTCAAGGCGCCGTCTGCGGCTGAATGTCGGATTCGTGCTTCCTTTGGCTCTTTGGTCCGCAACGAAGCCTGAACGACGGATCCAACTTTGATCGATGCCCAAGCTGGACCAATAGGTAGAGCCACAATCTGACCCTTCACTCCCACGAGAAGGTCAGATGGGACACGTTGACGCAGATAATAGACCCCTGTTTTCGGGTCCTTCCACGGCCGGGCTATTCGAAGGGACAATGTGTGAAACCGCTGTATGAGAGTAGCGGCTATCCTGCGATCATCGTCTGCCGAAGTTGTTGTAATCGTTCGACAAAATGCTGGTGCCGGTGGAGGATCGAACTCCCGACCTTCGGTTTACAAAACCGCTGCACTACCGCTGTGCTACACCGGCCCACGACACGCTTGCTACCAGTCGCGGTGCCGCCGCTCAAGCGGGCCCCGGCGAGGATCCGGGGTCCGACCCGATCACCTGTGCCGAGGCGGGCGTCATTTCCGATGCCGGTGTGACAGGAAACGGCGCCAGATCCTTGGTGTGACGCGTTCAGGCCGAGCCGGCCCCCGTGTCGGCGGCGCGTGCTTTAGCGGCCGGAGCCGCGGACCAGGGCCTTGAGGCGCTGGTCCGCCCGGTCGATGCGCTCGGCAATGCCCCGGCGGATGCAGCGATCGACGGAATCGCCGGCGTAAAAGCCGGTTGTCTTGTCCTGGTGCCGGCAGGCCTGGATCGGCGGCCAGGCGACCACCGCCGCCACGACCAGCAGCACGATCAGGCTGTCGACGACGAGCCAGCCCTTCCAGCCGAGGCGGAAGCCGCCGCGGCCGGCGGCCCGCGGGTTCCGCGGGCGGCGCCGACTCGCTGGGTCGGAGCCGAGCCGCGCCATGCGGGCGCGGAACTGGGCCTCCTCAAGCGCGTCGTGCCCGTTCGCGGCGGAAGACGGGGGGAGGGGCTGGCTGGACATGCTGGGCTCGCGAAGATCGGTGTAACAGACGAGCCCGGTCGCGATGCAATCGGGTTCGCCTCTCAGTGCTGGATGTGACGCGCTCGCTGACGCCGAGCCGGTATCCGCTCCAGGGCGGCGGTCAGGATCTCGGGCCCGTCACGCGGCGGTCGCTTCTTCATTCCCATCGTCGTTGTCCCGAAGGCCGGCGACCGCCATTCGGAACGATGCTCTCGGGCGGATCCGGCAGGCGTTCACCGGCCGGCCTCAATCGATCAGCCGCTTCAGCAGCGCGAAGTTGTCCTGGATCGAAAGGACGCTGCCGATCATCTCGCCGCGCGCACAGGCGCTCGCGCCGACGAGCCCCAGCCAGCTCCCCGGGGCGGGACGCGTGCTGCAATCGGCGACGCTGCCATAGAGGAGCATCGCCACCGGCAGGACGAAGACCGCGAGCTTGAGAAGCCCGAACGTCCGTCCGAAGACGCTCCTGCCAGGACGCAGCGGCGCGTCCCAGTCGTCGTCCCAATCCGCCTCGGAGGCGTGCCTGTCTCGACGGTCCATCGCGCTGTCTTGCCCGGCCGGATCGGTATCCACCGCCGAAACTGACACGCTTTCGTGAAGCGCCACCTAAAACGGATGTTTAAAGGCGGATGAAATCGACGCCCGGCACGAGGGCGCGCACCGTCAGGCGGCCAGCGCCCGTCTCACGGTGGCGCGCAAATCCGCCAGGGAGAACGGCTTCGTCAGCACGTCGGTGACGATCGCGTCGAGCCCGCGGGCCCGCTCCCGCTGATCGGCGAAGCCGGTCATCAGCAGGATGGTCAGGTTCGGGAAATCGCGCTTGGCCGCCAGGGCCAGCGCGATGCCGTCCATGAGCGGCATGCGGATATCGGTCAGCATCAGGTCGAAGCCGCCATCGGCCTCGTTGAGCCGATCCAGCCCGTCGCTGCCGTCATTGGCGGTCACGACGGCATGGCCGTCGATCTCCAGCCCCCGCTTGAGGAAGCCGCGGACGGTCTCTTCGTCATCCACGAGGAGGATGCGCGCCATGGGGTCCCGTAAACGTTCCTGATCCCGGGCCTGATTCCGAGGATGTCCCGCCAAGATGAGACTTCAGGCCTGCTCATGGATAACAGATCACGAACGGAACCGTTGCGCTGTCAAGGCACAACTCGGGAAAACAATCGCATCCCCGTCCGCCGGGACGAAAATGCCGCGCCGTCCAGCGGGCCGGTCACGCCTCGTCGAACAGATCCGGATCGCCGCTGCCGAAATCGACCACGCCCACGAAGGGCAGTTGCCGGTAGGCGTGGGCGGCATCCATTCCGTAGCCGACCACGAACACGTCCGGGCAGGTGAAGCCGACGAAATCGGCGTCGATCGTCACGGCGCGCTTGCCCGGCTTCTCCAGGAGCACCGCGGTGAGCACCCGCTTGGCGCCCCGTGCCATGAGCAGGTCCTTGGCGAACACGACGGTCCGGCCGGATTCGAGGATGTCGTCCACCAGCAGCACGTCCCGCCCGCGCACCTCGCTCTGCACGTCGCGCAGGATCTCGACCTGCCCGGTGGAGACCGTGCCGGTGCGGTAGCTCGACAGGTGCACGAACTCGACCTGCGGCGACAGCCCGACCCGGTGCAGGGCCCGGAGCAGGTCGGCGGCGAACATGAAGCTGCCCTTGAGCACGGCGACGACCAGAAGGTCCTCCGGGTTGGTCGACAGGATCTCCTGCGCCAGCTCGGTGTTGCGCTTGGCGATCGCCGCCTCGTCGAACAGGGGGCGGACACGCCGCTCGGGGATGCTCATCGGACGGGTCCCGGGGGCTGGTTCTTCTTGTGGGGCGGGCTCGCCGCCGCGATCGGAGGACGGTCTTAGCGCCCCAAGCCCGCCGGGGGAACTCCGGATCGCGGCGGGCGGGGTGCCTTTCCGTCAGCCGTTGTCTCCGCGGATCGCCGCGATCACCGCGTCCGTGACCGCGCGGGTGGTGGCGGTGCCGCCGAGATCGGGGGTGTGCAGCCCGGGATCCGCGGTGACACGCTCGACCGCGCGCATCAGCCGGGCGGCGGCCTGCGTCTCGCCGAGATGCTCGAGCATCTGACAGGCGGTCCAGAAAGTCCCGACCGGGTTGGCGATGCCCTTGCCGGCGATGTCGAAGGCCGAGCCGTGGATCGGCTCGAACATCGAGGGAAACCGGCGCTCCGGGTTGATGTTGGCGGTGGGCGCGATGCCGAGCGATCCCGCCAGGGCCGCCGCGAGGTCCGACAGGATGTCGGCGTGCAGGTTGGTCGCCACGATCGTGTCGAGGGTCTGGGGCTTCATGGTCATCCGCATGGTCATGGCGTCGACCAGCATCTTGTCCCAGGTCACGTCCGGGAATTCGGCCGCGACCTCGGCGGCGATCTCGTCCCACATTACCATGGCGTGGCGCTGGGCGTTCGACTTCGTGACCACGGTGAGCAGCTTGCGCGGGCGTGCGCGTGCCAGCTCGAACGCGTAGCGGATGATGCGGTCGACACCCGAGCGGGTCATCATCGAGACGTCGGTGGCGACCTCGTTGGCATGGCCCTGATGGACCCGCCCGCCGACGCCGGCATACTCGCCCTCCGAGTTCTCGCGCACGATCACCCAGTCCAGTTCCGGCCCGGTGACGTGGCGCAGGGGGCTGGTGATGCCCGGCAGGATCCGGGTCGGCCGGACGTTGGCGTACTGGTCGAACGGCTGGCAGATGGCGAGCCGCAGGCCCCACAGGGTTATGTGGTCCGGCACGTCCGGCGCGCCGACCGCACCGAAGAAGATCGCGTCGTGGCCAGCGATCTGCGCCAGCCCGTCCGCGGGCATCATGGCGCCGTGGGCCTTGTAGTAGTCCGAGCCCCAGTCGAATTGGTCGAACGCGAATCCGAAGCTGCCGTCGCGCTCGGCGAGGGCGTCGAGCACGTCGATCCCGGCGGCGATGACCTCCTGGCCGATCCCATCCCCCGGGATGGCGGCGATGCGGTACTGCTTCATGGCGCGTCCTCCGTTTCTTGGACCGTACGCCATTCCGGACATGCCGGCGTCCCCCAGGTGGGCACAGGGCCGATGCGCCGCCGACAGCGATGCGTCGGCGACCGTCTTGGCCCTGCGATTCAGCCAGAGGGCGGGCGCTGAAACAAGCGGATGCCAAAAGCGTGGAGGTCGACGCCGGCCGGAAGATCCTACCCGCGCGCCGCGAAGCATCCGCAACGCAAAAGGGGTCGGCGATCCGCCAACCCCTTGCGCTATCGTGCTGAATGGATGGTACCACCGCCCCGGCTCGAACGGGGGACCCCCAGATCCACAATCTGGTTAGGGAGCAAAACAAGCCCTAACATTCAGGTGGTTCGCTGGAGGTCAACGGCTTTGCCAGGCCTAGCAAAAACTGCCATTGTGATGCTTCGTTAGTAACACTGGGTAACAGGGCATAACGCCCGGTTTCTGTTACCCCTGGTTACCCCGGAGGATCACCAGAGTGGCAGCGCGAGTCCTCACCGTGCAAGCCATCGAACGCCTGAAGCCGGACGCCGCGCGCCGGCTCGAAATCCCGGATGCGACGCTGCCCGGGCTGTATTTCATCATCCAGCCGTCCGGCGCGAAAAGCTGGGCGGTCCGATACCGGCATGGCGGCCGGACCCGGAAGCTCACCCTCGGCGCTTATCCGGCTCTCGACCTCGTGACGGCTAGAACCGAGGGGAGGGCGGCACTTCAGTCCGTGTCGCTGGGGCAGGATCCGATTGCCGAACGCAAAGTGGCCGTGCCCCTGCCGACTCGTGACCTCATCGGCTCGGTGATCGACAGCTTCATTGAGCGTCACGTGAAGCCGCGGAACCGGCCCCGCACGGCCGAGGAGACGATCCGGATCCTGCGGACCAAGGTGCTGCCGGTCTGGGACGGGCGGAAGATCCAGGACATCGGCCGCCGCGACGTGATCGAGCTTCTCGACCGGATCGTGGATGCCGGGACGCCGGTGGCGGCCAACCGTACGCTGGCGGCGCTATCCAAGCTGTTCAACTGGGCTGCAGATCGCGGTGTCATTGACGCGAACCCGTGCGTGCGGATCAAGGCGCCGGCCGCCGAGACGAGCCGCGACCGAGTCCTGAGCGACGACGAGCTGCGGCTGCTCTGGCGGGCATGCGCTAAGATTGGATGGCCCTTCGGTCCGTTCGTGCAGATCCTGTTGCTGACGGCTCAGCGCCGCGACGAGGTCGCGAAGATGCGGCGGGTCGAGCTGCGAGAGGGTGGCACGCTGTGGACCATACCGGCCGGTCGGGCGAAGAATGGTCAGGCTCACGACGTGCCGTTGAGCGGCGCGGCAAAGGGTATCCTGGGCTCGCTGCCGCGGGTGGCAGGACAGGCCGGCTATCTCATCAGCACGACAGGTAACAGCGGCGTCTCAGGCTACGCCAAGGCCAAGGCGCGGTTAGACGCCGAGATGCTGGCACTTGCGCGCATCGATGCGGCAGCCGCCGGGATTGATCCTGAGAGCATCGCTCTCGAACCCTGGCGCTTACACGATCTGCGCCGGACGGCCTCCACAGGTATGGGCCGCCTAAAGATCGAACCGCACGTGATTGAGGCGGTGCTGAACCATCGCTCCGGTGTCATCAGGGGCGTGGCGGCTGTCTACAACCGCTACCAGTACCTCGACGAGAAGAGGGCGGCGCTGGAGGCATGGGCGGCGGACGTCGAGAAAGTAGTCGGGGGAAACACCACTAAATGACGAGCCAAAATGACTGGGTCACATTGAGCCATGTTCATCGGAGGCTCGCTGAAATTTTGGAAAGCCGAGCGACTACCGAGATTTTGCTGCTGGAGGCGTTGCGATCCGGCAGGATCGACATGGCAGCAGATTACTACATGAACGGCAACTCGCACCCGGAAAGGATCCTGCGTTCGGACAATTTGCGAGATGCTCGGTTTGTCATCTGGGAAGAAAGTAGGATCCAGCACCAAATTGAGCGTTCAAACTTAGGATCGAAAGGACAAACTCATTATCATCTGGGTGATTTTCACCGAGTAAGACTTAAGGCATCGCAAGTAACAGCATTATGGCCTGATTTTAATCTGGGCGCCGGCGCAGCACAGGCAGTTTCTGGAGCCCCTCCAATCGAGGCACCCCGAAAAGGTGTGGGTGGGGCAAAAGCTGATTATGACTGGGAGGAATATTTGATTGAAGCGGCCGCTTATATTTACGTCAATGGTTTGCCAAAAAGTCAAAATGATTTGTTCGTCTACTTGTGGGAAGTGTTTGGGGGCGAAGCTGGCGGCCCCAGTCTAGGCTCGATGAAGAAGCACGTCGGCCCGCTGTATCGGCGCTTCGAAAAAATTGATCGCGGCTGAGTTACTGACCGTTCCTGACCATTCCTGGCTGACACAGCCTAACAGCTGGCATCAATAGACAGCGTGTTCCTCAAAGGAGCGGCGCGATGAACTCACGTACCCAACGATCCCCTGAAGACATGCTGCCAGCGGCGCAGGTCATGGCCCGCTATCAAGTTAGCGACATGACGATCTTCCGGTGGCTGGCCGACCCAAAGCTTGGGTTCCCCCAGCCGATCCGCATCAATGGACGCCGCTACTGGCGGCTGGCCGACCTGCAGGCCTTTGAGGCTCGGCAGGCTTCGAAGGAGGCCGCATAGCATGCAAAAGAAAACCTGCGCTCAGCGCGGGCCGAGGCAGGTTTCCATGATTGTCGCTTCGCAGGCCGACACTCACGGAAATACTCCCGCCCCCGCCTTTCGGCAAGATCTCTATCTCGCCGCACGCTTCGGCCTGTCGCCGGCCGTCGCCTCTGCTGTCGCCGAACTGGCGTTCACGGTGACTGACCGTTGGGGGCGCGCATGAGCGCCTCCACCCTCAGACAGATCATGCGCGACACTGACGCTCGGCTTGAGGCCGCCCGTGATGACGACGAAGTTCGTCGCGTCGGCATCGACCATATGAACGCCCTCGGCGCCGATTTGGCGGCGACGGCGTATCTGAAGCTCGTGTCTCGGCCAGACATGACTGTGGATCAGCAGGCCGGCTTCCTGAAGGACACGATCGACGACCTGATGACCTCCATCGAGGCCTCGTTCGTCACCCATGGCGTGCAAGACGTTGCGCTCCTGGCTGATCACCTGGAGGCAGCCGAGGTCGGCTTCGTCGGCCGCCTCGACGAACTGTTCTCCGTAGTGCGGATCGGAGGGCGGGCATGAACGCGCCCTTCCACAGCCCCGAGCGGGCAGCGATGGCCGTTCACACCTTCGACGCCGTCGCCGAGGCCGCGTCGATCGCTGAAGCCTATGCCCGGATGGCCTCGGAGATGGCGGCGATCGGTGACAGCCGTGGCCTTCGGTATGCGCTGCGCCAAGCCGCCGTCGCACTCGCCAGCGCCGCAGATGCTGCAGCGCTACTCAGCCCCACTGGCTCACGAGGAGGCGCCTGATGTCGGAGCGCTCTTTAAACGGCTCCTCGCTGGACGAGCCAGATCGGTTTCACGACTGGCCCGGCCCGGACCCTGACGTCCTACCGCGGAGTAAGCGGCGTGACGATGTCCCGGCTCGCAATGGGTCTGCCATCAGCATCCGGTGGCATGGCGATGCAGATCCGCAAGCCGATCGGGACTGGCTTGTCCAAGACCTAATTAGCGAGACCGGTAAGGGGCTGATGCCTGGGCAGTGGGGCTCCGGCAAAACCTTTACGGCCCTCGACCTGTCCGCATCCATCATGACCGGCGAGCCGTTCGCCGGCCGGCGGGTCATGCGCCGCGGCGGCGTGCTGTTCGTCGCCTCAGAAGGTGCCTTTGAGATCCCCATCCGCTTGAGGGGTCTGGTTCACGGCAAGCTCGGCTCGGATGCAACCGAACGTCTACCGTTCGCTTGGATCGAGGACTGCCCACGCCTCCTCAGCACCGAGGCTGTGGCGCAGCTGGCCGCGACGGCAAAGGCTGCAGCTGAACATCTGCGCGAGACGTTCGACCTCCCGCTGGCGATGATCATCATCGACACGGTGGCTGCAGCCGCTGGCTTCGGCGACGAGAACAGCGCGGCCGAGGCGCAGAAGGTGATGAACGCCATGGAGGCGCTGAGCCGTCAGACCGGCGCGTTCGTCCTCGGCATCGACCACTTCGGAAAGACGACCGAGACCGGTACCCGTGGATCCTCCGCCAAGGAAGCCGCGGCCGACGTGGTGCTGGCGGTGCTCGCCAACCGCGACGAGGGCGGCACGATCTCGAACACGCGCATGGCGATCCGGAAGGTCCGTGGCGCACGCTGCGGCTACGAGATCCCATTCGCACTGGAGGTCGTCACCGTCGGCGAGAACTACGATCAGGAGCCGATCACGACCTGTGTAGTCCAGTGGCAGACGGATCGAGTGTCCTCCGCCGCAATGGCGGCCGGCAAGGAACGCTGGCCGACATCCGTGAAGGTCTTCCGGCAAGCCCTGCTGTCGAGCCTCGTTGACGATGGGGTGCGTGCTTGGCCGTTCGGCGACGAGGGCGCTGAGGTTCGCGCGGTCCCGTTGCAGGCCGTGAAAATTGGGTTCAGCGCGATCTACCCAGCGGATGGGGACGATGAGGCCAAGCGCACCGAGGCAAAGCGGAAGGCCTTCAAGCGCGCTGTTGATACCTGTCTCGGCCGCAGCCTGATCGGCTCGGTGGCGCTCAAAGGTGTCGACCATCTCTGGATGATCGAGGCCGCTGAATGACCGGCTCGACCGGACGGACAGGACAGATCCCTAGGGTTTTGTCCTGTCCGTCCGGTCCCGGACACCGGACAAACCGGACATTTGTCCGAAATGTCCGCCCTGTCCGCAGCCTGCTACCATCCACTAGCAACGGGAGATCCGTGATGACGAAGTCGAATATTGCGAGCGCCATTAATGCCGCCCATGCTGGTGTTGAGGCCGCCAAGCGCGAGGGCGCCCGCTACGCCGTTGAGTGCGGCAGGCTGCTCGGGCAGGCCAAAGAGACTGTTCCGCACGGCGGCTGGGACACTTGGCTTCGGTTGAACACCACGGTCTCGCCTAGGACCGCGCAGCTCTACATGCGGATCGCCCGGCACGTCGAAGGCGACCCGGCAAAAGCGCAACGCGTTGCGGGTTTGAGCGTGCGGGAAGCGGCGGCCGAGGCGACCGGACCGAAGCGGGCTACCGCGTCTCGGAAGCCCCTATCGGCTGACGCCCAGCATGACTTCAGTGAGTTGAAACAGGTCTGGGACGAGGCGAAGGACAATCCTGATTGGCAGGAAGGGGCGGCCCGCGAGCTATTCCGCATTGGCTACATCACCAAGCCGCAGCGGAACGACATCATTCGCAGCGTCTGGGCAAAACACTACGCTCACCTGACCGATGCGGATCGGAAAGAAGCTGCGAAGCGCGCGGCCGAAATGCTGGTCGAGAAGCTACCGCGGGAAACGCTGCTCAAGCTCATTCCAAGGCTTAAGAACGTGCCGGCCAGCGATATCGCGATCGCTATGGGGGACGTACAGGAGGATCGGAAACGGCGGGCAGCAGAGGTGTGACTCTAGCCACCCACCGAGCACTATTCAGATACCGACGCTGGCTGCCCCTGCTTCGGCCGCCTGCTTGACCGTCGCACCCTTGCGAAGTGCTGCGGCTATGGCGGCCGAAGCCGTATCTACTGCGCTAGCACGCTCATCACCGTAGTCGCGCGCGCTGTTCATCTCCGATCCCACCCGTGCGTAGAAGTTATCCGGGAAGCGCTCACTCATGCGCTCTCTCAACATTGCCGTCGCGCTACGATAGTCGCCGTCAAAATCCACCGACATATTGCCGGAATTGGAGTTGTAATCGCCATTATCGCGCGATCCATAACCCTGATCGTTGTCGGAGGCACTTGGTCTATATCTCAAAAAGCCGACGATCTTCGAAAACAAACCCTTGTTAGTATTCATCGTATCCCCTCGAAAAGACGGCGTCGAACGCGCCTTCCTCTTCCATCAAGCACTCGGCAGCATCGAAAAAGTTCCGGAGCCCTGCCATGACGCCCACCGAGCGCGACCGCTTCGAGAAGTGCCTCGCCCTGGCCAAGCGCGGAGCTACAGCTGGCGAGCGCGCCGCCGGCCTCGCCGCAGCCGAGCGCGTTGCTGCCTCGGCCGACATGACGCTGTTGGAAGCCAAAGCTGCCGTCGGGCACTCTCGGCCTGCCCCGCCAAGAATGGATTGGCCGTACCCACCGCCTCGCGCGGCACGTCGGACCCCGCCTAGGGCGAAACCGAAGCGGCCCGCGAAGCTGCCAACGCTGGAGGAGTTGCTTCGGCAGAGGGCTGAAGCTGATGCGGAAAAGCGCCGGACAGCCGCCGCGGCAGATCGCAGGCTCCTGAGGGAACTGGCCGAGCAAGCCGCCTACGAAGCGCGACAGCGGGAGCTTCAGGGCGAGCGCGATCGGGAGTGGGCGCGTTCGCGTGCGAGCGGCTGAAACTTATCTGAAGGAGGGAGCGTATCGGTGCGCGTACCTCTTTTGGTCAGTCCGTAACCGCCTTGATTGTGGATCCATTCCCAGCTGCGTAGTGCGACGGGTACCAGAAGGTGCAAATGAATTTATAGGGTTAGGGTATTCAATTGTGGCGCCACTTATGATCCGCACCATGGACACTATCTGCAGATTTCTCAATCTTGATTTCCCCACTCAAGATAGCGGAAGTCACACTGCATTTCGGAATGTCGCTATGCCCCTTCGCAAATTAATCATGCTTGCAGTGATTGGTTTGATGTGGGCCATAGCTATTGGCGCCATAGGGTATCTAGCTGTGATGTATTTTCAGTAGTACATGGCCTAAATTGAATTCAATAAGACTTCAAGAAAAATAACGAATTCCAATCAATGTAACGAATTGTACGTTATGTCGCAACGGTTTCTGCATCGCTTTATGCATCCTGCCGTTGTACCATCCTGGATATTCCTCGCTTAAGGGGGGAATAAGCGGGATATGGCGTTGTCGATGGTACATCTCTTGATCGCCTTGCTCGGGGCCACCTGCGGCGTGCTACTAAACTGGTATGTGCTGATCCCGATCGTGACCGCCATCGCTCTTGCCAGCGGTGTGGCAGGTGCAATCAATGGGTACACGTTCAGTGACATGCTGGCCGACACCGTCCTCAAGGTTTGCGTTCTAGAGGCAAGCTGGTTGGCATCCGTCTGCATCATTGCTCGCATGATCCAGAGGCGACCGGATCGACCTGATCGGCATGTAGGACGAGATCGCACCCCATCCGAACGGGGAAGCTGACAAAGGCATTCACCCATAAATGTGCGGCAGAACAACTCGGCCCAACCGCAACAAAACATAACGTTGGATAACTGTACATAACGGCGGACGTACGTCTGGCATTAGCTGACGTGACGGCCGTTATTGCAGACGGGTCAATAAGATAGCACTGTAAGAGCCACGCAACTGCAACGCGGTGGCACTTACGATGACCAACCCACTCCGACGAGACGCACTACTCCGGCTGAAGGTCGAGACTGATCTCGCCCGAGCCGTAGAGAGTACCGCCCGCCAGCGCGGTCAGACAGTTTCGGAATACGTGCGCCAGGGCGTGCGCGCTCACCTCGCCCGTCACGGTGTTCGGCTCAGCCCAGACGACGGTCCCCGCACGCCTCCGGCCGCTCCCGCTCTCCGTCAGGCAGCTTGAGGACGGCCGGCATGCAGTACGTCAACATCCGCCACAACAACCACGACGGTAACGTCGCGCCGCACGTCAGCTTGGGCCGTAGCTACATTGACCGTCTATCGGTGACGGTGCCGGTCGAGCCCCGGACTGCCGCACAGATCATAGCGGACCGTGACCTCGCTCAAGCCGAGCGCGAGTCCTTAGAGGCATCCCGGTCCGACGTGCTGGTGAACGGCTCGGTCGAGGATTTGCTCGCCCTCGACACCCGCATCGCGTTGGCGAAGGCGAAGCAGGATCAGGCAGAGGCGCAGCACGCCGTCGCAGTGATCGCCGAGGCCGACGCGAAGGCAGAGAATGAGGCCGAGCAGGCCCGCCGCAAAGCTCTGCGCAAGGTCGGCCTGAAGGCCAGCGCCGAGGCCGGCAAGCTCGCAGACAGGTACGTGGCCATGGCTCAGGAGATGGCCGGGCTGCTCAGCCAGTTGCGCGGGCACGAGCAGGCAATCGCCGAGGCGAACCAGAACCTGCCTGACGGCGCCGAGCCTGTGCCGCCAGGCGAGCCGTTCAATGGCACCGCAGGCACGCCCACCCGCTACGAGACCTCACACAACCTCGTCTGGGTCGACAGCCGCGACGGCTCCCGCGCGAGCGCAATGGCCGGCGACAACCTACGGCACCGTGCGGCGAAGCGGGTCGAGCAGGAAGTCTACGTGCCCGGCACGCCAGGCGAGCCGCACATCCCGCTGTCCCACCGCGTCACGCTGCCCGGTCTCGGCCGCGATGCTCCCCGCATCTGGGGCGGCATTCCCTCTCCCATCACTTTCAACACGGGACGCTGAGCATGAGCATTGATCGACAGAACCCTGGCGAGCACGCCGCCTTCTGGCGCCGTGTCCTCAACAAGCCTGAGCCGGTGATCGCTGAGCGCAAGCCGACCCAGGCTGAGCGCCTTGCGGCGTGGTCGGCGCAGTACCGCCAGAACGAAGCCAAGGGCACTCAGGCCCGCGCGGTCGTCGAGCAGACCCGGCGCGATCTCCACACTCCCGGTGCCGCCTACAAAGTCGGCGCCGAGCGCTTCGCCATGGACGGCACCCGCTGGAAGCGCGTGGCCTGAACGGAATTGCGTGGGCCAGACCCGAGAGGGCCTCCTTCACCCACGCCATTGAGGGCGATGCAGCCAGCCCAACAGCGACAAGCCAGCCTGTCCCTTGCCTCGAATGCCATGGACCCGGGGATACCAAGGCCGGCGCAACTGCGCCCCGTCGACCAAGCGACGGACCATCGGAGACCGCGGCGGTGTAGTGGCCTGCTGCGGTCTCCTCACCCGACAGTCTGGAGAGCCATCATGGCCAACACCCCGCCGAACCCGACCGACACTCAGATGCTCGCCGTCTACAACGACCTCGCTAACACGATGATGAGCAAGGACCTTGGGGACGCGCGTAGCGTTGGCATGGCCGGCTGGCCGAACGCCGGCGACACGAAGGTGATCGACGGTCACACCATGCGCTGGACCGGCAACACCTGGTCGCGTGCGGATGCGGTGGCGTGACGGTGATCGGCTGGGATGCGGTGAGTGACCTTCCCGCGATGCCAGAGGGCGGGACCCAACTGGCACTCCCCAAAGGAGGGTGTCCGGTCATGCGAGTCCCTGGGTCCTTCCGGGAGGGGGTAGAGACCGAGGGTCGGCGCGAGTGAACTTTCCGTCTAGGCCTGATGGTCTGAAACCCGGCAACAGTGGCAACAGGCAACGGCAACAATGGCAACAACCGAAACCAAATCTGCATTCGCCCGGCGTTACAACGTGAACCGCTCGACGGTGAACAAGTGGGAAGCCAAGGGCAGCATCGTGCTGACGGTCGATGGTCTGGTGAACGTCGAGGCGTCGGAGCAGCTGTTGGGCGGCCGGGCGGAAACCTACCGCGGCGGCAAGGCTAAGGGACCGAGCGCCCAGGCGGATCGGAGGAAGGCCGCTCCAGATTTGGTCTCCCCAGATTTGGGGACACCCCCCGATCCACTGGCCTTGGCGCACGCCGGCCTCGCCGAGGTCATCCGCGCGATTGGGCCCTATGCCGCCCGCATGGCGGTGGAGTTCGGCGCGCCGCTGAAGACGGCCTACGGACTCGACCAAGCCGTTGCCGTCGAGGCTGATGGCATCGCGGCCCGGTTTCTGACGAGGCACGGCCACCCGGACACGGCCAACGGGTACGGCACGCTGGAGAGCCTGGGCCTCGACTACGCGGATCTGGACTGGGCAGCGCTCGCGAAGGCCGCCGACGTGCCTCTCGATCTCGACGCGCTCGATACCTGGTTCATGACCACGGATTACTGGCGGGCACCGCCGGAGGTGTCGGCATGACCGACCAATCGAACCCCCAGCCCGTCGCCTCGAACGACCCGCCGCGCATCGGTGAGGTGCGAGAGCTGTTCGGCGTGCGTCTCCGCTGGAATGGCTCACAGTGGCAGAAGGTGGCCTGACATGCCCAAGCCGCAGGAAGTCGCCTCCATCAAGGTGAAGGGCAAGAACTACCTCAACTGGCAGACGGTGTCGGTCACCCGGTCTGGCGTCGAGCTGTTCCCACGGTTCGCCTTCACCGCAGCGGCGCCGGCCGAGAGTGCTCCGGACTTCGCCTCCATGAAGCTAGGGATCGGGGATCCGTGCGAGGTGATCCTCGGCGGGCGTCAGGCGGTCTCGGAAGGCCGCATCACGGGTCGGCAGCCGGCTTACGATGCCAAGGAGCATGGGCTCCAGATCACCGGCACGACCCGCTCGCAGGTGATCGCCCGCGCGACCGTCGATCACAATCAGAGCGAGTACAAGAATTACTCCCTGAGCCAGATCGCCGGTGCGGTGCTCAAGCCCTACGGCATCAAGTTCAGCCTGAAGGGCGACACGGGCGGAGCTGACAAGCCGTTCCCGAAGGTCAACGTCCAGGCCGGCGAAAGCGTATTCGCTTTCATCGAGCGTCTGTGCCGGTTCCGGAACATCTACCTGCTGCCTGGGCAGGGCGCGGATATCGTCGGCTACCGACTGAAGGCCAAGTCAGGCGCCATCGCCGAGCTGGAGGAAGGCCGCAACATCCTCGCGGCCAACGCCGTGTTCGACTATGCGGACGCCTTCTCCGAGATCCAGTCCATCGGCCAGCAGCCCGGCAACGATCAGACCTTCGGCGACGCTTCGCGGGACGTCACCGCCACAGTGAAGAACTCGGCCGTCACGGAACACGCACCGTTCCACTTCATCGCCGAGCAGCCTGGCGACCAGGCCGACATGCGGATGCGAGCCCAGCACGAGAACGGGTTCAACCTCGCCAACCAGATCAGCGTCAACATCAAGGTCCAGGGCTGGTTCAAGGACCAGAACACCCTCTGGCTCGAACACATCGGCGATGTCGTCTCGGTCTTCTCGCCGATGCTGTTCACCAAGGACCGCATGCAGCTGGCGATCCAGGTCGTGACCGCGAGCCAGGGCCCGCAGGGCACCACCACCGACATCAGTCTCGTCCTGCCGGAAGCCTTCAACGGTGGTGGCCAGACTCAATCCAGCGCCGGCCAGGGTGGCTCCGGCGGCACCCCGGCGGGCCTCTACACCTGAGCGCCGCCACAGACTCGATAGGAGGCCACCATGGCCGATGAAACCCTGAGGATGCAGGCGGAAGTGGTGGACCGGTTCAGCGGTCCGTTGAAGTCCCTGCGGGCCCAGCTGCTCGATGTGTCACGGCAGGGCGCCAGCCACGGCGAGACCTTGGCGAAGGGCATGGGCAAGGCCGAGGCCGCGATCCAGTCCACGGCGCGCTCGGCGACGACGATCCTGAACCCCGCGCTGGCGACCGTCGGCATCACCGGTCTGACGGCTGGTGCAGCGGTCGCCGGGGTCGCGATGTCGCTGAACAAGCTCTCCAGCAACCTGTCGAGTCTCGGCGCACTCAGCCGCGAGACCGGCGTGGCGGCCGGGACGCTTCAGACCTTCGGTGCGGTCGCCCGCAAGTTCGGGTTGGAGCAGGATGCGGTCGCCGCCGGCACCAAGACGTTCGCCGGGAACATGCGCGAGTTCTCCCGCGGGATCGGCGAAACCTATTCGTGGCTGACCAGGCAGGGCACCGACGCGGCCGGGCGGAAGGCCTTTCAGGACTTCGCCCAGGACATCCGTGGCACGTCCGACGAGGGCGAGAAGCTCCGCAAGAGCCTCACCTTCATGGAGACGATCAAGAACCCGGTCGAGCGCGGGATCTTCGCCCAGCGTGTGTTTGGCAACTCGGATTTTAGTCGGCTCGGAGACGAGCACCTCGGCAAGCTGGCCGACGTGTGGAACGCCCAGAAACAGCGGCTCGGCCCGCTGGATCCGAAGGCCATCCTTCAGGCTGAGAAATTCGAGCAGGCCGTCGCCGACCTGCGAACCTCGATGCAGACCATCGGCACGACCATCGCCCGGCAGGTGCTGCCGTATGCGTCCGAGTTCACGCAGTGGGTCGACGGCATCGCCAAGGATCAGCGCGGCGACTTCGTGAAGGGTCTACGCACCGGCCTAGAGGACATCAGCCGTGAGCTGAACGCCATTGACTGGAAGGGTGCCGGCGCGTCCGCGAAGGAGATGCTGGTCTCGACAACCGCCTTGGTCCGACCGCTCGCCGAGAGCGTGAAGGAAATCGCGGCGGCGATCCAAAGCTTCAACAACGGCAAGGTGATTGAAGGCCTGCGCCATCTCGATGGCGGCCACGGCCCGCTCGCCCGCCGCCTCGCCCCGCTGCCCGGGGACGAAAAGTTCGCGAAAGAGGAAGCCGTTGGCAGCCTCCGCGGCAAGATCGGCACGGCCAAGGAGCAGGCACTCCTGCAGTCGGACCTCCTGAAGGAGTTGGACGAGCGCGGCGACAAGGATGGGGCCAAGCGCCTTCGCGAGGCGATGGACGCCAACTCCCGGCACCTCAAGTCGCTGGAGGACGCGCTTCAGAAGCTGTTGGATCAGGGCGCTACGGCTCAGAAAAGCTCCGCTGACGGCGACGGGCCCTTTGCTGGTGTCCGGATCCAGACGGCAGCCTACACGGGCGGTGGCGGCTTCCGTCGGCCCCAGGGGCTTGGTGGTAGTGCCAACCTGCCGGGTGGCGGATCCGGCCCGGGCTACAGTGGTGAGGCTGGTCCTGCAGGATCGGGCGCGGGCCGCGCCGGTGGACGCCTCAACGGCCTCGGTAGCGGCACGTCGCGGCTGCCCGGGATCGGCGGCGGTTCGGCTCCTCGCGGTGATGGCGGTGGGACTGCAGGCGCCGCACGTACCAGCCAGATGATGGCCTACGCGATGGATCAGCTTCGCCGAGAGGGCGTGCCGGAGGGAAAGCTGCGGGAGTCGGCAGCCCATCTTGTCGGGCAGGCCACGATGGAGTCCGGCCTAGACCCGAACAAGGTTCACGACGGGGGCACCGGCTACGGCATCTACGGCGCCCGCGATCCGAAGGGATGGGGCACATATCCCGGGGCCCGGCGCAGCGACATGGTGCGGTGGCTGGAAAAGAATGGGTACGCTCGCAACTCCGCTGAGGGGCAGATGCGCGAGATGGCCCACAGCGCGATGTCGGGGCGCTACCCGCGGACCCGTAGCATCCTGATGGGTGGCGGTTCGGGCAACCTTGAGGCTGACACTAATCGGATCACGGGCGAGTTCGAGGCGCCTAAGATCATCAACCGGCGCTCTGGCGCGGTCAGCAACGCGTTGCGCACGGGCCCAGAAATCGCTGCAGCTCCGAGCCGCCTACCCTCTATCGCGGGCGGTGACTTCCTACCGAACGGTGCCCCCCGCGTGCTGAAGCCCAACAGCATGAAGGACGCGCCCGGCCTCACCATGGACGAGGCGAACCGACTTCGGGCCGGCCGCGCTGATGGTGAGGGATGGGCGGCTCGGGAGAAGGCTCGGAAGGCCTTCGAGGCGATGCAGCAGGGCGAGGGCCGCCTCGATGCCTCAGCCGGCCGTGCCGGTGTCGTGGCGGGGCCCAAGGTCGAGAACAACGGCTCCGTGGTGGTCAACGTGCACAAGGCTGGCGCTGACGCCAGGGTGACCACCACAACCGCGGGCAACCTCTTCCGCGACGTGGTCCAGAACCACGGGCGGCAGATGCAGAAAGTGTTGTAGGCTTCGCATCCGGAACCCTCTTCCGCGACGTGGTTCAGAACCATGGCGGCAGATGTCGAAGGCGGATGGCAGTGAAAACTGCGCTAGATGACGTCACGCATGGTTATAGGGCATGCCAATCGATGGCATTGCAAATCTGCGTTAAATGCTTCAGGTTTTTTGTCGCCACAACATGACCAGGATACTGACCAGCCTGGGCAGCAAGTATTACATCTCCGTCCAATGCGTCGTCGGGAGATAATTGACGACCTGTGTTGCGGAGATGTGCCCACAAGATGGCTGCAGTTCTCATAGCCGCCGTATTTATAGGAACGTATGTTGTCAGACCTATAAACCGATCCAGTCGCCCAAGCTGGCCCGTAGCATTTTTTCTTAGCAACTCTCGCCGAGCTTCGTAGTCGCAAATCTCGGCAACGGCCAGAACTTCGCCTGCGTTGAGGCGAGTCTTAAGCTTTTCCCTGAGCGACTCAGCATCAGGCCCTCCAGCGGGATGCGCTACCCACCAAAGAAGGTTGGTATCAAGGAAGATCACTGGCCGCCAATTCGAACGCGAGCTAAATTTAGATCATTGAACTGCGTCTTGAGATCTTCTGCCTCTCGATCCCCGTCTTCATCTATCCAGCTTTGCAGAAGATCAATAAGCTTTTGGTTTTTTACAACAGGCGCGCGCAGATGGATGCCCCAGTCTTGAGAAGTGCTTAGCCCTGACGCGACCAAAAGTGCAGTTATCTGCCCAGTCTTCGATGCAGAAGGAGATCCCCAGCCAAACCGATAGGTGAGAATATCGGTAAATTCAGCCATATTGGCGTCGATCGCCCCCATTTTGAGCGCTGAGCTTGTACTGAATGGCGAGACATAATTCATTCTACTCCGCCCCTCTCAAGCAATCGCTTCAACTTACTGCTCGCCGACTGCTGAAATATCGACCAAATCTCCTCGTGAATATCGTTTATTTTTCGACCGATACCCTCCCAGGTTGGCTCTATATGATCCTGATAAATGCAATCAATGTCGAATATTAAAGATCCCGGGCTTGAGCTTCGATCATGGGCAACTGTGACCATATGCCGGCTCGCGGCGTCGATCTGAACTTCGGTCCGGGACAAAAATCCACTTTTGGATTTGCGCAGAGCCGACGGAACGAAATCACCTTGCTCAAGCCAAGTGCCTGGGGCTTCATCTTCAGATAGACGCGATATTCGATTTATATATCGCATGCCTATTTGCTCAACATGCGCTACTTTGAGTACTTGTTTTACAATTCCCCACACTTTGGATATTTCAGCCTCGAAATTTATCCATCCAGAGTAGGGTGGAGTGGCGCTTACGCTAACGGAACCTTCGCCAAATATGATAATGAATGGTTTAGACGCAGCCGTAAGCTTGAACTTGGTCTTTGGAACACCAGAACGCTGAGTGTGAGCGCCGTCGGGACCGACCGTTAGTTCGAGCGACTGCTCGGAAATCGGCTCCAAAATTGGAAATTCGTTTTGCGCGGCCTTGTAGAATTCGCCCAGCACTCCAGCATGCCAGACATCGCCCTCCGGCAATGCGAACCGAAGCTCGCATATTGCTTCCGCCAGCTGCGGATGGGCATATGTCGGATGTTCGATCAAGCCAGCTACCCACTCACGTGAGGGTAAGATGTAGCAGGTTGCTATGCGCGTGGTAGGTCTGACCCGGACGAATTCACGGTCAAGTTCACTGCGAGTGCGAAATCCGTCCGCGGACTTCCTCAGTCGCACCCCCAGCCCTCGCCGTTCTCCTCGAAGAAGATGACTCCGCCGGCTTCATCGACGCTCTAGAGCCCGATGGTACGTTTGTTGCCAGCCCGCCTCAATCGCCTCTCCAAGAGGATGCCGCTGTGCCAGCTACCAGAAGCCGAGATCCGGCCGAGTACAGCACGTTGGCGGAGCGCTGTGCGGTAGCGATCGCCGACGCGCACTGGTTCCGGAACATGGCTACGCAGGCACTTAGGGATGGCGAGCCGAGATCCGCGATCCGAGCCGCCAATGCCCGAACCGCTGCGCGCATCATCCTGATGCGAGCCAAACAGGACGTCCTGATATACCGTATGATCGATGAGGCGGCTGCAGCCGGGCGGCCAGTTACCTAGGCCTGCTTCGCCTCAGCGCCTCTTCTACGAGGCGGCGGATAGGATCAGGAGCGGTATCTCTCCGGCCCAAAGCCTCTCAGCGGCACGCCGGTCCTGAACCGATCGTACTTGCGCGCAATGAGGTCGAGCTGGTCTCCAGCCGCCACCATCGCGAGGTGACGATCTTTTTCCGCGACGACTCGCAGCAATCGTAGGCGGAAGGCAGCGTCCGGTTCGGGATCGCTCATTTCAGATAGCCCTTCGCCTTTAGGTGCTCGGTGAGAAGCTTCTCGACGTAGGAGGCTACGGACCGGCTGTCCTCAGCCGCGGCCTTCTCAGCTGCAGCCTTCACGGCATCAGCCACTCGGACGGAGATCGCAGAATTCTTTGCCATGAGTGCAAATGTGTGCAGTTGACATCCAAAAGCGGCGTCACCATACTGCACTCAGTTGCACACAAATGCAACGGACTGACGCCAGGGTTAGGAGCCTGGCGCCAGTCCTGACCACCAACCGCATCTGGAGGATGCTGTTCATGGCTATCCACGCCCATAGCACACGCACGCTCTTATTACCCCAGTCCGGCAACCCTCGGCCCTTATCAGGCCAGGGGCTCGGCCGGCAGCTGGGGCCCGTCAGCCGGGCCATCCGAGCCTGCCGCGACGCCGACCCGGCCGAGCTGGCCATCGCCGACATCCAGATCGGTCTCGATAGCTTCTTCGCCGATGCCGACCGCCAGCGCGTCCGCGAGCTGCGCCGCCGGATTGCCGACCGGATCGAGGCGGACCTCGCTTTGCTGGACGCGCTGTCCGGCGACACTGACCACGAACCAGATTTGGATCGTGAGCCAGAGGCGCTGGACGCTTCGGCCACCGAGTGGACCGGCTACGGCGCCCACCGCTTCAATGTCGGGAGGGCGGCATGAGCCAGCGCGAGCACCGCCGCGACAATCTCGCGAACCTCATCTCCGATATGGAGACGGACGTAGCCGATCTGCTGGCATGGGCGAACGTCGTGTACGACCTGGGCTCATCCGACAACTGCACCGCTACGGGCGTGCAGGTCGTAGGCTACAACATGAGGGACGTGGCCCAGCGACTTCAGGACGACTGGAACGCGGCTTTCAAACTGTCGCTTTTGCTGCGGGAGGTGGCACGATGAGCCGGCCTGCCACTCGACTAGATCTGCAGTCGCCCTTTCTCGACATGAGCGGCGCTATCCATGATTTGGCGGCGCTCTCGGCGATCAGCGTCACCGTGATGGACAATCACATCAAGAACATACCGGAGGCTTGGACAGCTGCCGGCATGAAACCGCAGGACGGCTACATCGTGGTCGTGCTGACGGAGGAGCAATACCGCAGCGTCCACTTCATCAGCGAGCATATCAGGAGCATCGCGCAGACGGCATGCCAAAGCCTTGAGGCTGTCGAGAACCTTATCGCGGAGGCGGCCCGATGAAAGCCTCCACCCGCCGCTCCGCGCTCGGCGCCATCCTTGCCGCCCCACTCACAGGTGGGGCCGTCATGGCCCTGCCTTCAGTCGCAGCTACGGCCCGATCCGACCTCGCCGAAGCCTGCCTCTGGGCCATGAGGCACGTCGACTACATCAACACCGCCGCTATCGCTGAGCACTGGGACGATGACCGGGTCAGTGATGAGGGCGACCTGTCAGATGCGGTAATCGATCGTGCCATCGCGGAGCCGTCGCGCTCCCTGTCGGACTTGCAGGCCAAGGCGCAGCTTTGCCTCAAGGACTTCGAGGATCACGCGCTGCCGTTCAGAACCGACAGGGACGAAAGCAACCTCGATGCGGGGCAAAGGCTGGTCTTGGCCGTGCTGCGGGAGGTGATCAAGCTATGCGCGTGATCTACGCCTTCCTCGCGGTCCGGATGCTCCGGCTCGCCCGCTTCGATCTAGCGCGATCCGACATGCTGTACCGGGACGGGGATGCGGCCTTCGCCCGATCCCGGGATCGGGTGCGACGAGCCGAGGCTCTAGCCGCACGGGCGGAACTGCCGTCGCTGGTCTCGATGCGGTAAGGGGGTAGCAATTCGCGACTCCCTGGCATCCACGCCCGTCCGGCTACCTTGGGGGGAAGATGTAGGGCGGGCGTGGAAGGCCGACTAACCGCCCCCTCAAGGCGTGCCGACGTACCTACCCTACGCTGATGCCTGAAGAACGGAAATGATTTCCGTTTTGCCGAGCGGCCGAGGGCTAAGTTGAACTTAGGCCGCCAAGCCTCTGAGGATCACGCCGACCGCAACGAACGCCCCGGCTGAGTAGGCAACCGTGAAGGCTAGCTCGAACATGATCGGCGGTCGCTTTCTGCGAAGGTGCTGCTGGCCGGTGGTGTTCCGCCGTAGGGCAGATCCGACCGACAACCCAGGGCTGAACAGTTTGTTTCCGGCATGCCCCTAGGATTTATCAGCATCCACGCCCGCCCCTCGCTGGGGGGCTTTGCTCGGGGCGAGCGTGGAGATCGGAGACCAATCCGACCTCAAGCTGGATGCAAAATACATGCGACGTCATTGGAAGCGGCGATCGCGCATTCAATCCGATCGGCTAGCTGGGCAGGTAGACCAAGCCAAAGACGATCAGAACGAGGCCTGCCATTTCCAGCACCGCCTGCAGCACGCGACGGTTCGGAGTGAAGCCAGTGAGCACACCGCCCAAGATAAGGCTGAGCAGGCTGAGGATGGCCACGGCAGGCACCTCCGTGCCCGCGGCTCCGTCACGCGAGCATCCACTGCTGGCTCAATGCCGGCGATGAACCGGTACTTTATACAGGTTGCCACCTCATGTCCGGCCTGAGCTGGCCCTCACGAACGCCGCTCGCGCATCCCGTACGGGCAAAAGAAAACCAGGGGTCGCTGTTACCCTCAGCGTTACCCCTGGTCCACTTTCGAGCTGTCTGAAACCAGCTAAGTCCTTGGTACCACCGCCCCGGCTCGAACGGGGGACCCCCAGATCCACAATCTGGTGCTCTAACCAACTGAGCTACGGCGGCACTGGCGGGCGGTGTATCGTGGGCCGCGGCAGTTTTCAAGACGATGTGTGCAGGCTCATGCGGTCTCGGTGGACGCAGGGCGGATTCGCCTCATAAGTGCAACGACGAAACCGCGCGTCGGCCAGGGCGGATCGGGGGGTAGGGGCGAGCGTGAGCGCGCGAGAGCCAGCGTCGGGCGCGACCGGGAGCCGGGATCGGGGCCAGGCCGCCGAGACGGGGGCGGCGAACCGGACGGCTGCCCGGCCGGGCCATAGCCCTCGCAGGCGCTGGACCCGCTCCCGGATCTTCCTGGCGCCCGGGCGGCTGCGCAGCCTGGTTCGGCGCAGCGAGGGCGGGCTCGTCCTGCTGGCGACCCTGGTCGGCAGCGTCAGCGGGCTGGCGGTCTCGGCCATGACCTGGGTGACGCAGGCCCTGCGCGAGGCGCTCTACCACCTCCCGGCAGGGACCCGGCTCAGCGCCGCCGACGCGGTCGCACCGCCGCTCCTGCTCATCGGCCCGTGTCTCGGCGGCGTGCTGCTCGGGCTGCTGATCCTCGCAGCGAACTACCTGCGCGGGCCGCGCAAGCGCCCGGCCATCGACCCCATCGAGGCCAACGCCCTGCACGGCGGCCGGATGTCCCTGCGGGACAGCCTCTACCTTGCCCTGCAGAACGTGATCTCGAACGGCTCCGGGGCCTCCGTGGGGTTGGAGGCCGGCTACACGCAGCTCGCCTCCGGCCTCGCTTCGCGACTCGGTATCGCCTTCGAGGTACGCCGGGGCGACCTGCGGACCCTGGTCGGGTGCGGGGCGGCCGGGGC